>NZ_AWUO01000002.1:0-271078 GCF_000499185.1 Bifidobacterium sp. A11 | reverse complement strand
GTTCCAAGCCCTCCGAAGAGTTCTCATCACTGCCGGGCAGCAAGAAGTAAACTTACACGAACTTGGGTTGTCCCGCAAATTGGCATACTGAAATAACGGTGGAACCCAATGATTTCGCGGTTTCTACGGCGTGTCGGTTTTTGCCGACCAAGCCCCGCTCAATTGGCCTTCACCTATCCAGGAGCCCCGCGCACTCTTCAACGAGGCTCAAACCAATATCTTCAGTTACTCATATTAGTAGATTTGGTTCTCCTCAAGAGGTATTTCCATCATGCGAATGAGCGCGTGCAGCCAGGCTGCGGTTCCTGCTTACTCATGCGCTACAAGCAGAGGGCCTTAACCGTTGCTGCAAACCGTTCTGGCTCGTCCCATTGCGGGCAGTGCCCTGACCGGTCAAAACGGATGAACCGATGCGGGCTCTTCAGTCCATCTGCAAACCGCTCAACCAGACTACCAGGCAGATGACGGTCATATTTGCCGCTGATGAAATAAACAGGAGCGCCAAAAGAGGTCTGCCCGCTGAAATCGACCTGCTCCAGCTCAGCATCCAAGCGCGCCCGTGATTGAGCCACCCCCTTGGCATGGTTGAGCAGACGCGACCAGTTGTAGTAAGGCGAGCGCAGGTAGGTCATAATCCGTTCCAGAGATCCGAACAGCATGGCAACCCCGCCACGAGACAGCAGATCATCGAGCATCAGCACCACGTCGGCAGCCCCGCTCTCTCTGCTGACGACCGAAGCGAGCCGAGAGCCCCAACTCTGCTGCCCCCAATGCCGTCTTAACCGAAGAGCGGCGCGCATGCTGACAACCTGTCCAAGACCGATATAACAGCGAACAAGCGAGGGATACCGCTTCACCATCTCCAGTCCCAGGACGCTACCCCATGAATGACCGATGAGGATCAGGGAATCCTGCCCGTAGGCACGAAGAAGCTCAAGCACGAACTGGTGAACGTCCTCAACCATCGAATCGATGGTCACTACCTCGCCAGGTGCAAAAGGATGGTAGGACAGCCCGCTACCTCGCTGATCCAGGTTGATGAAGCGGAAATCGCGCTCCAAAGCTGCGTTGTAGCGCATGGTCAGCGGGATACAGGCATCGCCCGGACCGCCATGAAGGTAAAGAATGATGGGGGCACAGCGAGGGGCTGGATTCATCGAGAAAACAAAGTGTGCGCCATTGATCTGCGTCCCATATAATCGGGAACTACTGGGAAATACCGCGATGCGACCAGTCATGGAGTCATTTTATCGGCATCTTTTCCGGCCTGTGTTGAATCACGTTCAACAAGCTCAAAACCCGTGGTATAAGTACGCACAGGGCCCGCATATCCGTTGATGCGCTCTATCAGCATGCTGACCGCCACCCGGGCATAGTCGTCAATCAAAGGGTCAATCGTCGTCAAAGCAGGGTTGGAATAGTTTCCCTCTGGGGTGTTGTCAAACCCCACTACCTGAATATCATCTGGAATCGAACGACCTCTTTTTTGGACTTGATGCATCACTCCATAAGCAACCGCATCGTTCAAGCAAATGATTCCATCAACATCGGGATGATCATCCAGAAGGAAATCGGCTGCCTTAATCCCCTCGTCGGTCATCAGGCGTGGCAGGCTGACAATAAGACTGGAATCAACCTCCAGTCCGCGCTCCTCGAAGGCCTGAATATATCCCTTGACTCGGAGTTCCTGGGTTCCTTCCACCGCAGAAAAGACCGATCTGCGACTGTACTTGGCTGGTGCCCCGACCAGAGCCAACCGTCTACAACCCGCGTCAAGAAGCCGTCCCGTCGCAAATCGCTCTGCCTCAGTATTCGGCATGGTGACAAAGTCTGCCTTGCCATATGGGCGATAGTCCCCGGTCATCACCAGAGGGTAGGTCTGCGAGAGCAGAATACCCTTGTCGCGCAAGGGCCGTTCAACGAAGAATATCCATCCATCGGCGGCCAGATGGTAGGTCTCATCGATAATGGTTCGGATACCCGACCCACCCGAGCTATAGGTACTAACTACTACGCCGTATTTACGTTCACGAGCCGTTTCTATCACCTTGTCAGCCAGATAGGCCCCAAAGGGCTGGGTGAAATCGAATATTCCCAGCCCTAGGATGCCTGTTGCTCCTGTCTTGAGCGATCTGGCTGACATGTTGATCTGATAGCCCAATTTGGTCATGGCTGTTTTGACACGTTCCCGGGTCTCGGGACGCATACTGCCTGAATGATTCAACACATTGGAAACGGTCTTTATGGAGACGTTCGCCTCTTTGGCCACATCCTTGATGGTCACTCGTCTCCGCATTGCCGCTCCTTATGGATGCAACGATTACTCCCTATTCGAGAATATACGTGCCCCCCGCCGAAACGGCGAGGGGCACAAGCGGAACATGCGAGGAAGACCTATTCTTTGACGGCACCAGCCGTCAGCCCGCTTACCCAATACTTCTGCAGGAAAAGGAAGGCCAAGACAAGAGGAATGACAGAGATAAAGGCTCCAGAGGTAATCAGGTTCCATACCTGCTCCGACCCTGAGCCCGCATTCGACTTGGCCTGCCACTGGGTCAATCCCACTGTAATCGGGAAAAGCTTGGTATCGGCAAGCACAACTTGCGGAAGAAAATAGTTGTTCCAGCAGTTGACTACGGAAAGCAGGAAAACTGTGGTTATGGCCGGGGTCATGATGGGCAGTGCCACCTGAATGAAGGTCCGGATTTCCCCGGCTCCATCAACCCTGGCCGCCTCCAGCATCTCGTCTGGCAGCGATCCCGTGCAGTACACGCGCATCAGGTATGTGCCGAACGGTGACAGCAGCGAAGGCAACAGAACCGCCCAGAGAGTATCGTTCATTCCTATCTGCGACATCAGAATGAAAGTGGGGATGACCAAGGCAGTCGTCGGAATCATCAGGGCACCCAGCACGATATCGAAATAGGCATTTCTGCCGGCAAACCTGAACTTTGCGAACCCGTAACCGGCCATGACCGAAATAATGGTGGCCCCCAGTCCTCCGACAAAGGCATATAGGAAGGAATTCAGCAGCCATCGCCAATATATGCCCCCTTCGTAGGTGCTGAGCTCCTTGATATTGTCGAAAAGCGCAAAATGCTTGTCGAACCAAAGGGATCCACCCGTACCCATAAACAGTCCGGAATTGGATTTTGTCGCGGCCACAACCAGCCACCACACAGGCATCAGGAAATAGATGATGCATACGATCAACAGAAGATTCGAACCCACGCGATGTGGCTGGGCGATTCTACGAGCCGCATCCTTTTCCTTTAGCATGCTAATCCCCTAACCCAGACTGCTTGCGGGTAACCCGCATGAATATCACACTGAAAATAACGACCAGAAGCCCCAATGCGAATGAGATCGTTGCCGAGTAGTTAATCTGGTTGTAGTTGAAGGCCAATGCCTGGGCATACATATTAGGCGTGTATTCCGGGGGTATGGCCGAGTTGGCATTATTGCGCAACACCATTGGCTCCGTATAGAACTGCAAGGTCCCAATCAACGAAAAGATCGTGACCATGACCAACGAGCTGCTGATCATAGGCGTTTTGATCCGAACAGCTATCTGCAGCTCCGAAGCGCCATCCAACCTAGCGGATTCGTATAGATCATGCGGTATGGCCCTCAGGGCAGAGTAGAGAATTACCATGTAATACCCTGTCCACTGCCATGTGACCATATTGACCAATGCTCCGAATATGCCGTTTGTACTTAAAAAATCCGGTGGTTGACGGCCGAATAAGGCAAAGATCGAAGTAAACGGACCCAGGTTCTTCGAGTAAATGAATCCCCACATCAGCGCCCCAATGACCACCGGGATGGCATAGGGAAGGAAGAACAGAAGCCGGGAAGCAGATGCTAAGCGCGTCATCATGGAATCGATGACCAAGGCTAGAATCAGCGCCAAGCCAAGTTGAATCGGCACCATGACCAACGTATAGATTACGACCCTGCCCATGCCTTTGAGGAATATTGGGTCCGAAAAGGCCCGTCGATAGTTTTCCAGGCCGGTGAAAACACTTCCACGCACTTGCGTGTAGGTGAAAAGGGACACGTAAAAGGCATAAACTAGTGGGACAACCAGAAATACAATAAAAACGATGCCGAAAGGCAACGTGAAGAACCAACCCCACACATTATCCTTGCTCAGCCGGCCACGCCTTTTGGCAGACACATATTTTGCTGACATGATTTATCCTCCCGGGGGGAGTGATCAGCTCCCCCCATGAGATCCGACCAGACTTACTGAGATACCTTGAATCCTTGCTGCTTGGCATAGTCGCTTAGCGTTTGCTGCAAGGAATCCAGGCTCGTTGATACATTCTTCCCGTCTCGGAGAATGGCGGAAAGTGTCTTGGTCTGCTCGTCATTGGCATATGTTTGGAACGGAAGGAATTGATAGCCCTTGTACCCCTGAGCCACCGGAGCAATAATCTTGTTGATCTTTTGGTTGCCGAAGAACGGCTCCTGCCTATCCAAGAAGGCCGCCGAGCCGAGTTTCTTGGTCCATGTAGGATACAGGCCGCTGTCATTGACGGCGATATCCTGAGCGGCATCATCTCCAAAAAGCTCCATGGCCACCTTCGCCGCAGCCTCGGTATGCTTGGTCTGATCAGTCACGGCCATTCCAGAGCCGCCGCAGTTGACATCCGGATCTGACTGGTCCCAAACAGGAGCTTTGGCAATCTGCCATTGCGACCCCTCCTGCACTCCGCTGACACCATTGAGGTATCCAACCAGCCAAGAAGCATGGATGATTGTCGCATAGGAGCCGTCGACGTTCTTCTTATTCCATTCCGCAGTGTCTGTATCGTCCGTCGCAACAATGTCATCCTTGGCTAGTTTCTGCCAGAAGGAGACGACTTTCTTTACCTTGTCGGAATTGATATTGATACCGACATTTTCGGGATCATTTGCCGAGTACTTGAAGACTTTTGCGCCGTTCTGATCGTAATAGGCATAGTTGAATAGCGTGCCATTAGGTTGCCAGTTGCCTATATGCCCTGTGTAACCCTTCTGCTTGAGCTCACGTCCTGCTTGTTCATACTCATCCCAAGTCGTTGGCGGCTTGACCTGATACTTGTCGAAGATATCCTTGCGGTAATACATGACCACAGGACCCACATCCACCGGCACTCCGTAGACTCCTTTAGAACCTCCCAGTTGGACATCCTTCCAAGCGCCTGCTGTGTAATTGCTCCGGATCTTATCTACGCCGAACTTCGACAGATCCACCAAATGCTTTTCCACACCTGACGCGAATTGTGGCATAACCGCATACTCGAGCTGAATTACATCGGGAGCACCAGACTTGGCCTTAATGGTGGTGTTGAACCGAGAGTATGCCTTGGCAGACTGATCGGCGCTGGTCCAGCAGACCTGAAGATCATCATGTGTTTCGTTGAAGTGATCAACCAGCTTGCCGAAAGCAGGATACCAGGCCCATACAGTCACCTTTTCGGCATTGGGCTTTTTAACTGTATTGCGGCATTTGGCAGTATCGTTGGCTTTGGCATCGTTATGCACTTGGGACGCCTCGTTATTGGACGAGCCAGAGGGCGACCCAGGAGAACCGCAAGCTCCTGCCGTCAACGCCATCACAGCTACCAGTACCGACGCACCCATGAGTCGTGCTGTTTTCATCTTTTCTCCTTTTTGAACTGTGCCGTCCACTTCCTTGTTGGGCGGCAAAACTGATTCATGCGAACAACAGCATCGTCCAAGACACAGGAGGAAGCGTGACGCATCCCTGCCTGCCATTGTTTTCGATGACTGCGGTTCTGTTCCGGTAAGGAACCACCCTTTCTTGTTTCTGAGCCGTATTCGCGGCTTGTGAATCATCATCATGGAGGGTAAAGGCTTCAACCTGTGAATATGAGGCACTCTCGCCAAGGTCAACGGTAAATTGATTGTCGCCTTTCGCCGAACGATTGACGACAAACACCGCCAGTGTGCCGTCAGAGCGCTGAACAGCTACAGCATTGACATCGGCCACCGTGCCGTAGAGGTTGGTATGGTGCTCAGAGCTTTCCAGCGGAGCAGACAATACCGTACCGCCTTTGGCATATCGTGCAGCATAAGCAAATGGATAGAAAATCGTCTGCCTCCAGGCATCCCCGCCCGGCTCGGTCATGATGGGAGCTATGACATTTACCAATTGTGCCAAAGAAGCAGACCTAACAACGTCTACATTTTGCAGAAGGGTGATCAGCAGGTCGCCGAAGACAACGGCATCAGTGACAGTATATGTATCCTCAAGAAGGCGGGGTGCGATCGGCCAGTTGTCGATACCCTCTGGATTCTTTGATTTCTCCCCATCCTGATACCACACGTTCCATTCATCAAAGGAGATATAGACCTGATGATCACTATGCCGCTCGGCTTTCACAGAGTTAATCACTGCGGACACATCCCTGATGAAGGAGTTCATATCAACCCCGGAGGCCAGAAAACTCTCCATATCGCCATTGTGAGGCTGGTAATAGGCATGGCAAGAGATGAAATCCACATAATCATAGGTATGTTCCAGCACTGTCCGTTCCCATTTGCCGAACGAGTCCATGGCATGGCTGGAAGAACCGCAGACGACCAAATCCAGATCCGGGTCAAGCTGCTTCATTCCTGCTGCAGTCTTGGCCGCCATCCGGGCATAATCAATCGCATCGCAATGGCCTAGCTGCCAGGGACCGTCCATTTCATTGCCCAAACACCACATACGAATGTTGAAAGGCCGGTCCGCCCCATTCTGGCGTCGCAAATCCGACAGAGCTGTTCCAGAGGGAATGTTGCAGTACTCCAAAAGATCCAAGGCTTCCTGAATCCCCTGTGTCCCCAGGTTCACGGCCTCCATCAGCTCATTGCCGCCGAGTTCGGCAAGCCAGTCCTCCATCTCATGCAGGCCAAACTGGTTGGTTTCAGTTGAATGCCATGCCAAATCTAGCCGACGTGGCCGGCTGGCAGGGTTACCGATTCCGTCTTGCCAGCGGTAGCCTGACACGTAGTTGCCGCCAGGATATCTAATGGTCGAAACGCCCAGTTCCTTGACCAGATCGATGACATCCTGCCTGAATCCGTGACCATCAGCTCTCGGATGGTCAGGTTCGTAGATTCCCGTATATACACACCGACCAAGATGCTCAACGAATGAGCCGAACAGCCTATCATCGACCGCCGCTAACTGATACCTCCCATCCATATGCATACACGACCGTCTCTGACGGGTTTGCGCCATAGATTCCATTCCTCTGCTACCTCCATACCGAATGAAGCGAAACAACGTTGTCTTAAACCCGGGAACCGATGCCAGTGCACCAGCGCCCTGATATTTAATACAACCTTGTACTTCTTAACTGACAATGTACTCTATATACGATTGCCTGACAAATCAAGTATTCTGAACTACTCTTTTCCTAACATACGGTGTTCAACATTTGATTAGCCGCTCAAATGGATACTAACGTTGTATCTATTTATTGCCTGCCGCAGACGCAGTCATCTCGGCGGTAAGATCGCCCCTTCCTTGCGCCCATAATCACTGCCGTATTCTTGAATATGAGAACGTTATCTATATGAAACAGAGCCTCTATAGAAATCCCATGTTTTATAGGTTTTATGACTCGATAGAAGCATATATTTGACGATAGAACGTTTTCACAATATGCTGTTTTTAGTCGCGTCGATGATATGCCAGCGACGGACATTCACCAGGCAGAACCCGCGATTAAAGGGAAGGGGGCCTTGCACATATCAACGCACCCAGCCGATTATGACCTCGCCGTTGAGGATCAGACGGCCAATGCGTGAACAATGTAGTTCTCAGCATCGCTCACTCGGATCCTGAACTATCCGAATCGAGCGATTGCTTTGCATTCCGATGGAAGAAACACATCATGGGAAAATATCAGACACTTATAGCATTAACGGCGAGCGCGGGTTTGCTGATCGGAGCATGCGTTCTGCCAGCGGCCTACGCCGATGAAGCCAAACCAGCACAAGTCCTCAAAGTCGATATGGGCAAGACAACCGGGGACTTCCTCGGCGGAGCCTCAGGAACCCTGTATGGCTTGGGCGACGAAGGATCGCCGACAGATGCTATTCTCGACGGCGCTCGTGTGGAAAATTCCTCACAGAAACCGCCAACGGGCTCCCAACACCCCAGCGGGGACGCACTGGCCTTGGAGCGCCAGTTCTTTGCCAATGGAGGACGAGAACTGGCCGTATACATGCAGGATTATTACCCAGATTGGTCCTATAACCATGGTTCACGCCCGGGAGATGACCGATCATATGTAACCAATGTGCCTGTCAGCGATCCCAGATATGGCACCTACAGCGATCAGTCCAATGGACGTTGGGATTATAGCGAAGTCGTCGAAATCGTCGTCAATAAGATATTGTCCCAATCAGAGCATCCTGACCAATACACCTTCATCCCTTTCAACGAGCCAGACGGAGGCAACTGGTACTACACGGGCGATGATGCCCAGAACCCGCTGTTCAAAACAACTTTCCTGAACGACTGGGACGCAGACTACCAACTGATACAAACCATCTGGCAACAATACAAAACCGGCGAAAAACCAAGCAAGGTGCGCCCCACAGCAGCGCACGCCCGCATAGCCGGCCCTGGGGACTCATCCTTCAGGCAGAATAGATCAGCAGCTTTTCTGCGCCACACCAAGGGAGCGGGAACCCTACCGGATATCTTCGTCTGGCATGAGCTCGGCAAAGAAAGCCTGCAGAACTATCGCACCCACTACGCGAATTACCGTGCTTTGGAACACGACATCGGCGTGCCCGCCAGAAAGATCAACATCACCGAGTACGGAGAGCTACGCGACATGTCCGTACCTGGTCAACTTGTGCAATGGATGAGCATGTTCGAGGACACCAAAGTCCAGGCCGAGACCGCCTACTGGAACTATGCAGGCAACCTATCAGACAATATGGCCAATGCCAATGCTGCCAATGCAGGCTGGTGGCAGTTCAAATGGTATGGAGACCTGAGAGGAGATCAAACTGTTCAGGTGGATTCCGATCACCGCGACAAAATCGACTCGCTCCAAGGCATCGGGGCATTGGATACCGCCAACCATAAGGGAACAGTCTTATACGGAGGCGCCAACGACGAGAACGTCGATCAGGTGAAGAATACCGGCGCCAACATTCCAGTGACCGTGCAACTGACGGGATTAGACAAGGCGGGGTTTGGCTCCACAGTGGATGTCGAAGTGCGCGAGAATGCTTTTACGGGGCCAGATGGCATCGCTGCAACCCCCCGCGTGGTCAATACGCTCTCAAATGCTCAGGTACGCAATGGCACACTCGATGTCACCACGACCAGTGTGGACCGGTATGCCTCATATCAACTCGTCGTCACGCCACACCAGGACCGGTCACTTCGCACAGATGACCAATTGGGCCGAAATCTCCAAGTCACAGAAGCTGAACGGACCAAATTATCCGGCGGCGCCCGTGCTTACGACAAAACACCTTCGGGCAATGGGTGGAGCTACTTCATGACGTCCGGCAACGGTGATGTCGGCAACTTCAAGGATGGGGCCACAGCTGACTGGGAAGTCCATACCCCTGCTGACGGCAAATACAGGCTGCAGGTAATCAGCGGAAACACAGGATTCCCCGGGACTAATAAGGTCAGCGTGGACTCCAAAGCCGTTGGCGAATTGGACTATCACGCCGAACTTGCCATGAAAGATGCCGCGAAATGGCTGTATAGGGGAAGCACTCAGCTGGAGATGAACCTTACTCAAGGACGACACATCATCAGTATCCATGGATCGACGGCCTTGGATAACACCCTTGACAAGTTCCTCCTTTACAGGATTCCCGAGGATCGCGATGGAACCAGCGATGCCGTAGACTACCCGGCTACGCAATTTCGCCTTGCCGGCGGAGCCTCACTCGATTTCTCCAATGAAGGCAGTCGCGGGTTCGCCGAACTTCGATCAGGCCATGCTCATGCCTTCATCCACGGCTGGTCCCAGGGATACCACACGATCAAACTCGTCTATCGGGCCGCCAAAGGAACACCGATTGCCCTGAACATGAATGGAAAAACCCTCCCGGGAATCACTGCCGCCTACTCAGGTCTGCAATCGACCAGTCTTGAGGTGGCACTGAGTGAAGGCATCAACAGTCTGGACCTTTCGGGAACAGGCGTAAGTCTACGCGATGTTCAGGTCGCCGCATCCAAGGATCTGCGTCACTCTGCCATCTCCCTTCAGGCAGAGGATCAACAATTGAACGGCGGGGCGAGCGCGATCACTGAGAATTCGTCCAATGCCGAAAACCACCAATACGTGATCGGCCTGGGAAATCAGTTCACCACTGCTGAAAGCGGCCCAGCCGGATACGGCGATCGCACCCGTGTAGTGGTTGAGAATAGCAACAACAGACCAAAGGTGAATACGCACAATCCCGGCATCATGACCATTCCAGCAGGCACGGTTCCTCGTGGGGACTATATGGTGGCCGTCAGATTCTCCAACGATGCCTTCATCGGCAGGCACGACTATAACCCGCAAATCGTGGACCTCGGACTGCAAATCCGCCAGGGGGATGGCCACGGCCCCGAACTTGCCAGAGGTTCGTTTAGGTATACCTATTCCGACAGCAGCTTCTTGAACCGTTCGCTGCAGGTATCCACGAATGGAGGGGCCCTATCACTGGGGAACTGGGATCCGGCTGGAACAGGCAGAGGCGCTGTCTCCTGGGGAGTGGCACCGAATATCGACTCCCTGATTTTCTACCCTGAAATCATCGGGACGCCGACATCTGAAGACCTAGAGTCCCACCCATCAGAACCAGGTTCAGTCACCATCCATGCCCCCGGTCTGGCTCAGGGCCGAATGACACTGCGTAAGGGCCAGAAATTGCAGTTGACCGCCACAGATTCGCAGAGATCATCTGATGCCGCCATCACCTGGTCCACATCGGATCCGCGCATAGCAACGGTAGACCCCCAAGGCATGCTGTCTGCCCTTGAGGTTGGCAACTGCACGATCACAGCAAGTTCCGGAAGTGCCAGATCGTCCTTCCGTCTTCAGGTGATTCCGGCGACATCCGCAGATGCGTCAACCGCGAACGATTCAAAAGCTAAACCTAGGACGAGCGCGAAAGCAGCAGGACAAAAAGGTCAGGAATTCCGACTTTCATCCACAGGGTCTGCAGTTACGCTCATCCTCCTTACAACCATCGTGCTTGTAGGAACTTCCGTTCTGACTTTCATGATGGTCCAGCATTCTCACGGCAAACAGTCATGACATACTGTGCATACTGTGAGGCCTGGTCGAATTAACGGCTTTCCTGTGGCCATTCCCCATTCCGATAGCCACAGGAAGACCGGTAGCGCCGGCAGACACACTTACAACCCGATAGAAACGACACGCTTAATTGACTCGATAACGTTTTCAAATTACTCTGTGTTTTTAGGGATTGACCTTCGCGGTCATAGGGATATGAACATTCTCCAAGACCACAGAGAGGCGATCAGCAAATAAGCAGGGAAGGTTGTTTGCGGTTATCGGTCACCACGATCTCCACCGACACCCGACTTGGCTGTAATCATATGGCAGAGGACATCATGACACATGACTTTCAATGGGGCAATAATCGTCTATCCTTGTTTTTCCATTGGGATAACGACGCTCCAGTCAGCATAGGTCGGATTACGTCGGATGACGTGGACATGAGGATCGACGACAATCTGCCCCTTGTGGAGATCATGGCCGCTGGCTTCGGTCATTGGATTGCCTGCGAAAGGCTGGTCAGCACTTCAATCGGGGCTGGCATGCGATACGTTTCTCATCATTCTGACAAATCTGAAAACGGTATCAATTCGTTGCACGTACGAATGGAGAACCGTACCGCCGGTCTTCAAGCTGACGTGACCTATCAACTTCCTACAAATCAGACTATGTTTCGGACCTTTGTAACAGTGACCAACATCGGAAACCGCCCGATCAGCCTCGAATCAGTCACCAGCTGGGTCAGTCTGTTCGGATCCACGCCCGGAGAGCAGCAAGATGCAAGCGGCTGGAAACTTCTTCACGGCGCTTTCGCCTGGTTGGGCGAAAACCGCTGGCGCTCTGAAAATACCGAGGATCTCTTCCCTCGGCTCTCTCAGGAGCTGACCGGCAACAATCCACGCAACGAGTACAAAGCAATCTCCACAGGCACCTGGTCAACTGGTCGCCAGGCTCCGCTCGCGGTCCTATGCAACAAGAGCCATACAGCCACTTGGATTTTCCAAGTCGAGCACAACGGAGCTTGGCGATGGGAGGTCGGCGACTATACCGTCGATGGATACATGGCTTTATCCGGACCCACAAATGAAGATCACTCCTGGTCAAAATGCCTTGCGCCGGGACAAACCTTTACATCCGTACCAGCCTCGGTCACTCTGGCCTCTTCCTTTCAATCGGCCTACGATTCCCTGATCGCTTATCGGCGGACTTTCGGCACGCACGTGGCCAAGGACCAACATCCACTAGTGGTTTTCAACGACTACATGAATACCATCAACGGTGACCCGACCACAGAGAAGCTGCTTCCACTGATCGACAGCGCAGCTGAAGTGGGCGCCCAAGTCTTCTGCATCGACTGCGGCTGGTATGACGATTCCGGCGATTGGTGGCCTTCGGTGGGCGAATGGAAACCCTCCACGACGCGCTTCCCAGGGGGATTCGCCGAGGTGATTGATGCCATCGTCTCGCGTGGCATGGTTCCCGGCCTGTGGATGGAACCCGAGGTCGTGGGTGTACGCAGCCCTATCGCCGCCGCACTGCCAAACGCAGCCTTCTTCCAGCGCAATGGTCGACGTGTGGTCGAACAGGACCGTTATCTACTCGACTTCCGAGCTGATGAGGCTCGCAAGTATATGGACTCGGTCATCGACAGGCTTATCGGCGAATTCGGAATCGGCTACTTTAAGTTCGATTACAACGTCTCACCCGGAGCCGGCACCGACAACCAAGCCGATAGCCTGGGAGACGGGCTTCTAGGCCATAATCGGGCCTACTGTGACTGGTTGGATGCCTTGCATGAGCGTTATCCAGATTTGATTCTTGAGAACTGCTCCTCGGGCGGCATGCGCGAAGACTTCATGCAGACCAGTCACTTCCGCGTCCAATCAACTTCGGATCAGCAGGATTATCGTCTCTATCCACCGATCGCAGCATCCTCACCCATGATGACCGTGCCGGAGCAGACGGCCAACTGGGCCTATCCCCAAGCTTCCATGAGCCTGGAGGAGATCGCCTTCAACCTGAACACCAGCATGCTGGGCAGATTTTTCATTTCGGGCTTTCTCAATGCCATGGATGAGGACCAGCGCAACCTGATCGCCCAGGCCGTACAGACCTACAAGCTTCATATACAGCCCATCGTTTCCAGAGCTGTTCCTTTTTGGCCCATGGGACTGCCCGGATGGACAGACAAAGCATTGGCCCTCGGTCTTCGCTATGACCAGAGCGCACTAGTGACGGTGTGGGCTCGAAACCCCGCCGGCAAAGAAAGCAATGTGGTTCTATCCTTGCCTGATTTCGCCGACTCAGCCGTTGACGTTCATACCATCTTCCCCACAGGCGAACGCTTCGCACCATGGAAAATCCTTTGGGACCAGAACAATGCCAAGCTGCGTTTGCAAGCGCCAGAGCGTCGATTCACGTCCCGAACCATATTGATCACAAGAAAGGAGGCCCAAGGTCAAAGTCGTCTTTAAGGAATTACCGGCAGGCGTCAACACCTACAAACCGGGGTTTCCGAGTAGCCATTCATGATGGGCAGAAGGTTCTACGAAGGATCGTGGAACATAGGAAAGGAATTTCAATGAAGATATTCAACACAACACGAGTCGGAGCGGCCATCGCCCTGACGGGTGCAATGGTTTTCTCTCTGGTCGGGTGCTCGAATCCCTCGACTGGCAGCAGTGACAGTGCCGATACAAGCTCTAAGGATTACTGGCCATCGGCAACGCAGAAACTCGACGGGGTTCAGCTGAAAATGTGGGTGGCTCAGAACTCCAACAAGATTCCGCTGAAGGTGGTCTCGAACTTCGAGAAGGCTACGGGTGCCAAAATCGATGTCCAGACCATTCCTGATCCGTACGAGCAGAATGTCCAGACGAAGATCACGACTGGAGATACACCCGACCTGGCCTTCTGGCAGCCCACCAAGTCCATGCTGGCTGGTTTTATCGCCCAAGATAAGCTGCAAAAGCTCGATAATGCACCTTGGGTGAAGAACTACACCCAAGGCATCGCCGATGCAGGTGGCGTGGTGGACGGCACCCGTTATGCGGCTCTTTTCTCCACCCCACCGGTTGAGGGCGTCTTCTACAACAAGGAAGTCTTCAAGAAGGCCGGCATCACCGAGACACCTAAAAACTGGAACGATCTAGTCGAGACTGCCAAGAAGATCAAAGCGGCCAATGTCCCCGGCGTGAACTCCCCCCTGTTCGAAATGGCAGGCTCACAATGGGGTACCCAGTACGCGGTATCCGTCCAACTGGCCGAGGCGGCTCAGAACGGCCTCTGGGACCGCGTCAATACCGGTAAAGAGAAGTTCACCGATAAGACCATTCAGACCGCAGTCGACAACTACAAGCAGCTCTTCGACGAAGGTCTCTACAACAAGGACGCAGGATCGGCCAAGGATACCGATCAGGCTGCGGCTCTCTGGGACGGCAAGACCGGAATGATCATCCAGGTCAATTCGCTGTTCAACGCCGTGGCTGCTCTGGCCAAAAATGATAAACAGGCCTTGGACGAAAGAATCGGATTCTTCCCCATTTCCAAGGATGGGAATGTCGGAACCATCATCCCCGAACAGAACAACGCGCTGGTGGCCTTCAAGAGCAAAGACAGTAAGAAGGAGGCCGCCGCTCGTCAGTTCATTAATTACTGGATGAGCACCGGATACGCAGACTTCGTCAAAGACCAGAAGATCATCTCCGTACTGAAGGGGGTTAAGTCCCCTAATTCGGTTCCTCAAGCCTTGATTGATTCCGCAGCTGCGATCAAGACCGGCGTAGGCTCCATGCAGTCTCTGGCCATAGCCAATCCTGACCTTTACATCAATTTGGCCGATATGGTCAACGGCACGAAGTCGCCCCAGGATGTGACCAAGGCGACCCAGGACCAGTTCGCTCAATTGGCTAAAGCACAGGGGGCCAAGAACTTCTAAAGGCTCCTGTCTTTGTCCTGCTTCCGGCAGCTGCTAGCACCAAGGCAACAGCCGGAAGCGGTCATCATGCACGACATCGGATGGGCATCGGGACCGGCGCTCCTGATCCTGATGCCCATCTCATGGAAGGAAAAGCAGATAAGTATGGTAAACCATGCAACCGAGGGGGTCACACCTCACGGAGGGCGAAGAAGGAACAGATCGGTCACCCCCGTCAATCCCATCAAAACACTTATGAAGCAGAACTACCCGCTGCAATTCGTCATTCCGGCATTTGTGGTTCTGCTGATCTTCTTCTTCATTCCGACGATCATGAATTTCATCTACGCCTTCACCAACTGGTCAGCCTTTGGCAAGACGATTGATTTCAACGGGGTACGCAATTTCGTCGATCTGTTCCGCTCGGGCACCTTGATGCGAGACCTGCGCATCACCCTGGTCTACGCCATTCTCGTAGCTATATTCCAGAACACCTTCGGGTTGATCCTGGCGGTCTTTCTCGAAGAAGACACCCGCCTCAACAGGTTTGCTCGTGTCATGTTCTTCGTTCCAGTCATCATGTCGGCCCTGGCGGTCGGCTACATATGGCAGGCAGTGCTCAAATCTGACGGCGCCCTCAATCAGATACTCTCCTTCTTCCTGGGACGGACAATCGACCTGGCTTGGCTGGGCAACACCACATGGACCATCGTTCTTGTCGCAGCAATCCACGGATGGAAATGGATGGGCTTGTCCATGCTGATCTTCCTGGCCGGACTCAAGACCATCGATTCGGACGTTCTGGAAGCTGCAAGCATTGATGGCGCCAGCAAAAGCCAGATATTCTGGAAGATCAAGTTCCCGCTGCTGGCTCCGGCATTTACTTTCAACGTCGCCACATCACTCCTGGGCTCCATGAACGGCTTCGACATCGTCCAGGCGACTACAGCAGGTGGACCCGGCGGATCCACAGAGATACTGAACATCTTTATTTGGAGAACCTTCGGTCAGGGACTCTACTCGCAGTCGACAACCATGAGCCTGGTTCTGTTTGTCATGGTGATGATCATCGCCATCCCCCTGATCATCTACCTGCGGAGAAGAGAGGCAAAGATCCTATGACATCGGCAACCTACACGCCGGATACGGCCACCCAGGCCCAAAGCAACACAACCATGAACAAGCGATCCAAAGCCGGCACCATCGTCCATGCAGTACTGGTGGTTCTGGTCATGCTGATACTCTTGGGTGTCCCTTTCTGGCTTCTCATTGTTACAGCCGGCAAAAGCCAGGCCGAGGCGATCCGCCCCACGATGAGCCTGCCCAGCCATTGGCAGCTTTTGCAGAACTTCTCGACTGTCATCACCGATGGCAAAATGATCAAGGCTTTCTTCGGATCGGTGATCGTAACGGTGCCCTCGGTCTTCCTGGCTCTCTTGCTGGGCTCCATGGCATCCTGGGTGCTTGCCCGTCGAGCCACCAAGCCAATGACGGTGGTGTATGCCCTTTCCATCTCTGGCCTTGTCCTGCCGCCGGCAGTGGTGACCGTTATGATGCTGCTCAAGATCATCGGCCTATCAGGAACAGCTCTGGGGATGATCGGAGTCTACGTCGGAATCTACCTGTCTACGGTCATCTTCTTCGTCACTGGATTCATCCGGACGATACCGATCTCTCTTGAAGAGGCCGCACGCATGGACGGGGCCAGTCCTATGCGGATATTCTTCACGATCATCCTCCCCCTCCTGGGACCGACGCTCGCCACGGCAACCATTCTGGTCACTCTCTACATCTGGAACGACGTCTTCTACTCGCTCTTCATACTTTCCGGCAAGATGGATCTGCTGCCGCTGAACCTTTACAACGTTGCCTCTGCAGGTCTGTACTTGAACAACTGGCATCTGATCTTCGCCTACATCATTCTGATGAGCCTGCCGCTGCTGATCATCTTCGCACTGGCACAGCGCAAGATCATTTCGGGCATCACCGGTGGAGCAGTGAAGTAGTCCAAAACAAGAGGTCGGACACTGACGGCAAGGCATCAGCATGACGCCGTCTGCGTTCGACCTCCTCATGTACTATGAAGTGGCCGGGAACAGGTCGGCAGTGGAAGTCGGCCAAAAGGACGGACGAACAGATGCCGGTCCGTCAGTCTGATTCTGCGGGTTTGCATTAATCCCATCCGATGGTCAGACATAAGGCGGCATACGGGTATGGGAGTTGCTATGGCTAGGACAGTCGATCACAATAAACCGGCATCAATCAAAGATGTTGCCGTCCTGGCCCAGGTTTCTGTTCCTACTGTTTCCCGGTATCTGAATAGCCCAGAACGGGTCAGCAAGGAAAAACGGGACAGAATCGCCAAGGCAGTGAAGCTTCTGCGCTACCGCCCCAACCCCATTGCTAGAGCCTTGGTCAAGGAACGGACCAAAACCATCGCTGTTCTATCGACGAATACCACCCTGTTCGGCCAATCGCAGACCATCTTCGGCATCGAGGAGAGAGCACAAAAGGCTGGATACACACTGAATATCGGAGTTCTGAGCCCAGAGGCGGGCGAGCAGTCGCGCCAGCGCATCCAATCGATTCTGGACCAGAATCCGGCAGGCATCGTGCTCCTTGATTACGATCAGGTTAGCGACGATGCCTTCGCCTACGTGAACAAGGATCTGCCCATCATCCTCATTGCTGGCAACCGGAAATCGGATGTCACTCAAATTTCCATGCAGGAGCGCGACGGAGGGTATGCGGTAACCTCCTATCTGTTGGGGTTGGGACATAAAACCGTGTATCACGTCAGCATTCCCGGTGGTGCTGGCGGGTACAGCCGCCTGGCCGGTTGGAGATCCGCCTGTGAAGATGCCGGGGTGCCGGCGCCAGCACCCATAAAGGCTGATTGGGATCCTGAGTCCGGCAAGCGCATAGGGTCAGCCTTGGGGCGAAAGCCTGAGGTCACCGCCATTTTCGCCGGCAATGACGAGATCGGCATGGGCATCATCCGAGGCCTCAACGATGTGGGCCGACGAGTGCCCGAAGATGTATCAGTAGCAGGCTTTGACGATCACCCCATTGCCAAGATCTGGAATCCCTCACTGACGACGATCCATCAGGATTTCTTCAAGGCCGGAGAAAAGGCCTTCGACCTATTGAAAACAGAAATTGATGACATCGATCAAGGGCGGGGCAGGACCGATGACTGGAACAGGCTGGTGGAGCTGCCAGGCCACCTGATCGAACGAGAGTCGACCGGAGTTCCTAGATCGTAGTAACACGGGGTATGGGAATCCGTTCCCATAACACCTGCAAATACACGCCGCAAAACAAGTCAGGTTATGCGGCAAATTCGACAGTTCGCGCATGTACAGTCACAGAAACACGTCGTAAATGATTAACTGAAATCGTGGCATAAAGGCGTGTCGATGCAGCTGAAGGTCGCTCGCCCACCCAGGAGGCGGATCACAGTTCAAGCGCTCCGTCTACTTCGTGACCGGCCCATAGTCGTGACCGGGTGAAGCTTCGGCAGAGAACAGAGGAAAGTAGCGAACATGTTCAGTGTCAATCTGAGCGATGTGGTCGCCGTACTCAAGTCGCTGATACCCCAGCTGGTGGTCATCGGCGTCTTTCTGGTACTGGCCCTGCTGATCACGATCGCCGTGAACAAGCACACAGTCAAAAACGTAGCCAACCGTAAAATGATCCACTCCCAGTCCTGGCTGGTGGCCTTCGTGGCTGTCGTTGCAGCCCTGGCAACCATGCTCCTGGGACCCTTGTCCAACCTGATCACCAAGTCCACCAGCAAGCACGAGCTGCAGCCGGCAACCGTTACCGCAGCCCGGAACCTGGCCAAGGACATCCAGCGTGAATCCGTCACCATGCTGCAGAATTCAGATGGGACACTCCCCCTGAAGTCCGACAAGGTCAATGTCTTCGGCTGGGCCTCGACCAACCCCGTCTACGGCGGCACAGGTTCCGGCTCCATGTCGGCAGACAACCCCACCACCAGCCTGCTTGATGGCATCTCCTCAGCCGGTCTAAAGACCAACAAAGAGCTGAGCGACTTCTATACCAAGTACCGTGCAGACCGCCCCAAGGTCGAAATGTTCGCCCAGGACTGGACCCTGCCCGAGCCCACGGCAGACAAGTACACCAGCAAGCTCATGGATGACGCCAAGCAGTTCTCCGACACCGCTGTGGTGGTCATCGGTCGAGTGGGCGGTGAGGGCGCTGACCTGCCGAAGGACATGAAGGCCAAGGACATCACCTATCACGACAATGACAAGGCCAATCCGGACTTCAAGCAGGGTCAGAGCTTCCTGGAGCTGTCCAAGCCCGAAAACGACATGATCGCCAAGGTCACCAGCTCCTTCGACAAGGTGGTCCTGATCTACAACGGCGCCAACACCTTCAACCTGAACTTCGTGGGTCAATATCCGCAGATCAAGTCCGTCCTCTGGTGCCCGCCCCCGGGGCAGGCCGGCTTCACCGCCTTGGGCGAGGTTCTGAAAGGCAAGGTCAACCCTTCGGGCAAGACTTCCGACACCTTCGTGCGCGACCTGACCAAGACGCCGACCTACAACAACTTCGGTTCGTTCACCTACACCAATATGGACGACCACAAGGCCACCTTCACCGGTTTCACCGGCAAGCCCGAAACCAGTACGCCTACCTTCGTGGACTACAACGAGGGCATTTACGTGGGCTACCGCTTCTGGGAAACTGCAGCCAAGGAAGGCCTGATCAACTACGACGATATGGTCCAGTACCCCTTCGGATACGGCCTGTCGTACACCACCTTCAGCCAGAAGATGGGACCGATCCATCATGCTGACGGGAAGATCTCCTTTGATGTGACCGTCACCAACACCGGCGCCAAGGCTGGCCGCGACACGGTCCAGACCTACTTCGAGCCTCCCTACACCAACGGGGGCATCGAGAAGGCCAGCGCCAATCTGGTCTCCTTCAAGAAGACCAGGATCCTGGATCCCGGCAAGAGCCAGACCATCCCCGTGAGCTTCAAGGATGAGGACATGGCCTCCTATGATGCCGACCATGCCAAGGCCTACGTGCTGGACCAGGGCGACTACGGCATCTCCATTCGTTCCGATTCCCACCGTCCGATCCAATCAGACACGGTCAACATCGCCCATACGGTCACCTACGACAAGAGCAACCCCCGCTCCGTCGACAAGGTTGCGGCCACCAACAGGTTCGACGATGCCAAGGGCACGGTGACCTATCTGTCCCGGGCCAACCACTTCGCCAACTATGAGGATGCCGTGGCGGCGCCCAAGAGCACTGAGATGCCCGAGGAGGCCAAGGCCCACTTCTACAACAACAGCAACTACGACCCCAAGAAGTTCGACAAAGACAGCGACAAGATGCCCACGACAGGCGCCAAGAACAACGTCAAGCTCTACCAGCTGCGTGACAAGAAGTACGACGACCCCATGTGGGACAAGCTGCTGGACCAGCTCAGCGTCAAGGACATGGACAGCCTGATCGCCATGAGCGGCTATGGCACCCAGGCTGTCAAGGGCATCGGCAAGATCGAACTCACCGATGCCGATGGCCCCGCCGCCCTGAACAACAACTTCACCAAGGTCGGCTCCCTGGGCTTCCCCTCATCCACCTCCCTGGCCTGCACCTGGAATCCCGGTCTGGCCACCCGCTACGGCGAGATGATCGGCACCATGGCCCATGACATGGATGTCTCCGGCTGGTACGCACCCGCCTTCAACATCCACCGCAGCGCCTTCTCCGGACGTAACTTCGAGTACTTCTCCGAAGACCCCCAGATTAATGCTGTCATGGGATCCAACGAGGTCGCAGCGGCCCGGTCCAAGGGCGTCTACTCCTTCATGAAGCACTTCGCCATGAACGACCAGGAGACCAACCGTACCAACATGCTGGCCACCTGGGCCAATGAGCAGACCATCCGCGAGATCTACCTGAAGCCATTCCAGGCTGCTGTGGTCAAGGGTGGCGCCCAAGCTGCCATGAGCTCCTTCAACTACATCGGCACCACCTACGTGGCCGCCTATGCGCCGCTGATGCAGGATGTGCTGCGCGGTGAGTGGGGCTTCCGCGGCATGGTCCTGACCGACTACTTCGGCGTCTATGGTTACCAGAACGCCGACCAGTTGATCCGCAACGGAAACGACGCCATGCTGGCCACCACCGAAGTGACCAACCATGTCAAGGACAAGAGCGCCACCTCGGTCAAGGCCATGCGCCAGGCCAGCCACAACATCCTCTATACGGTCGTGCATGGATACAAGTACGCCAACGGCGACCCCAAGGTGCAGACCCCTGCCTGGCAGATTGCCCTCTACGTGGCACTGGTTGTGCTGGCCTTGATCTTCCTGGCCCTGGAGTACCTGGCCTTCAGAAGGTTCAAGGCACGTCGCAGCGCTGTCGATGTGGGCACCCTGAGTGATCTGGCGGACGACGCCCGGCAGACCCGCGCCCAGGATCCGGCCAGCATGGAGACCACACCGTCCGAGGACAGCTCCGACCAAGGGCCGACAGCCTGATCCTCCATCTGAAGCTGATTTGTTCCCCGGCAGACGGACCTATGCACCGTCCGCCGGGGAGCGGATCAGCACACCTGTTGATATATAGGCAACATTCATGCCAGGAAAACGACAGGTTATGCAACCCACTCGTATAGGCCTCGGCAGTCCGGGAATAATGAAATTCAGCGACCAATCCGAGGCCAATCGTGGAAGCAACGAGGGTTCCCGCCGCAGGATCAGCCCCCGTCACGGAAAAGGAACACTATGGAAGTCAAGGATCTGACAGTTCTGGAACGGGCATCGCTGCTCTCCGGAAAATCCACCTGGGCGACCCGTGCCCTGAAGAGGGCGGGCATCCCGAGCATGGTCCTGAGCGACGGTCCGCACGGCCTGCGCCGCCAGACCGGATCAGGAGACAATCTGGGCATGGGCAAGTCCAAGCCCGCCACCTGCTTCCCTACAGCCGGCACTGTGGCCTGCTCATGGGACCCGGAGTTGGCCAAAACCATGGGACAAGCGCTAGGCAACGAGGCCAGAAGCCTGGGCGTCAACATGGTCCTGGGTCCGGGTATGAACATCAAGCGCAATCCCCTGTGCGGCAGAAACTTTGAATACTATTCCGAGGACCCCCAGGTGGCCGGTCATATGGCTGCAGGCCTGATCGAAGGCATCCAGTCCCAGGGCGTGGCCGCCACCCCCAAGCACTTCGCCATGAACAGCCAGGAGCTCCGCCGCCAGGCATCCGACTCCGTGGTGGACGAGCGCACCATGCGCGAACTCTATCTGACCGGATTCGAGATCGCCGTGCGTCAGGCCCACCCCTGGGCCATCATGACCTCATACAATATGGTCAACGGCACCTATGCCAACGAGAATCCCCACCTGCTCAAGGACATCCTGCGCAAGGAGTGGGGCTTCGACGGCATGGTGGTCTCGGATTGGGGCGGCTCCAATAGTGCGGTCGCCGCAGCCGCCAATGGCTCCTCCCTGGAGATGCCCCAAGCCGGATACGACTCCGTGCGACAGGTTGCCAAGGCCGTACAGGAGGGCCACCTGGACGAGGCCGACCTGAACGCCCGGGCCGAAGAGGTGGCGCGGCTGGCCAAGTTGACCTACCACTCTGACATGGATCCTGATGGGAACCTGACCGCAGAACAGATACGGGATCACCATCAGGTGGCACGGAGCATCGCCGAGGGATCCGCCGTCCTTCTGGTCAATCGGGAGGGACGCCTGCCCCTGGCCGCCGGCACCCGGATCGCCCTAGTCGGGGATATGGCCGAGACTCCAAGGTTCCAAGGATCCGGATCCTCAAAGGTCAACGCAGCCAAGCAGGAGAGCATGCTGGACCTGCTCAGGCAGGGCAACGGCGACGGACTGGAACTGGCCTCCTACAGCCAGGGCTACGAACGGCATGGCGAGAAGAACCAGTCTTTGATCGACCAAGCCGTGGCTGCCGCTGGCCAGGCTGACGTGATTGTCGCCTGCGTGGGCCTAGATGAACGCAGCGAATCCGAGGGCCTGGACCGCTCCCACATGGACATTCCCAGCAACCAGGTCGACCTGATCAAGGCCTTGGGCGCGACAGACAAACCCCTGGTGGTCGTCCTGGTGGCGGGCTCCCCCGTTACTACCGACTGGATTGACCAGTGCGATGCCGTTCTCTACATAGGGCTGTCCGGGCAGGCTGGAGCCTCAGCCACCCTGAACATCCTGACCGGCCGGATCAACCCCTCCGGCCACCTGGCTGAAACCTGGCCCAAATCCTACACCGACTGCCCCAGCGCCGACTGGTACCCCGACCCTGCACACGAGTCAATCTACCGGGAGGGCCCCTTCGTCGGCTACCGCTACTACCTGACCGCCGACGTGGAGGAACGCTTCCCCTTCGGCTACGGTCTGTCTTACGCGCACTTCGCTTACTCCGATCTGACCGTGGACGACAAGGGAGTCACCTTCACCCTGACCAACGATTCGGACAGGCAGGGGGCCACTGTTCCCCAGCTCTACGTTCAGGCGCCCAAGGGTGGCGTGCTCAGGCCGGTCCGCGAACTGAAAGGCTTCAAGAAGGTCAGCCTGGATGCCGGCCAGTCAACCCAGGTCCGTATCGACTTCGATCAGACGACCTTCCGGCACTTCGACACGGCCAGTAACTCCTGGCAGGTCGAGTCCGGCGACTGGACCATCATGATCGGGTCCGACGCCCGCAGCATGGAGCTGAGCGAACATCTGAGCGTCAAGGGCACCGTCGATCCGCAGAGTCCCGACCCTGCACTGGGCGCTTACCTGACCGGCCGGGTCAAGGAGGTCGACGACGCCGCTGTGACAGCGCTCTTCGGCCACCCGGTGGTTCGACAGGGCGCCGTCAGCACCTTCGGTGTCAACGATCCACTCTCATCCTGGAAGGACTCCAGAAGCGCTCTGGCCAGGTTCGTGGCCAACTTCCTGGCCAAGAGCGAGAACCGCCACGAGGCCAAGACCGGCAACCCCGACCTGAACACCCTCTTCCTGCTCAACATGCCTCCCAGGGCCATGGCCAAGATGACCAACGGGCTGATTGACACGGCCATGGTCGAGGCCATCGTCCGCATCCCCAACGGCCACCTATGGAGGGGGCTGGGCGGATTCATCGCAGGATTCTTCAGAAACATGTCCGCCAACCGCAGGACCGGAAAGGAGCTCAATCATGAGTGATCAGCACAGCCAACAGGCCGAACAGCCGGCCCAAGGGAAGGCGACGACAGCCTCGCAGTGGGCAATTGTCCGCTGGTGGCGGCGGTTCAGCGATCGGCACACCACCCTGGCCCAGTTCATCGTCTTCTTCATCCTGTCCAACGGGGTCACTGTCCTGCAGCTGGTGCTCATGCCCGTGCTCAAGGCCATCTTCAACGGCACCTCCCTGGTGGGCACCAACTTCCAGATCTGGCGCATGGGAACCGTCGGCGGCAAGCCCTACTACCTGTTCGACTACGCGGCCGGGTCCATCGGCCACGGCGGCGGGGGCGGCCTGGCCTACTTCCTTGCGGTGGAGATCACTCTGCTGATCGCCCAGATCATCAACTTCTTCCTCCAGCGCAACATCACCTTCAAGTCCAACTCCTCGGTCTGGAAGGCGGCCTTCTGGTACCTGGTGGCCTACGTGATCATCACCATCATCGCGGCGGCGCTGCAGGGTTGGTACAAGGACCCCATCTACGGCTTCTTCCAGCACACCCTGAACTGGGGCAGCCTGGGGACCACTATTGCCGATCTGGTCACCATGATCATCAACTCGGCCATCTCCTTCTGGGTCTTCTTCCCCATCTTCAAGGTCATCTTCCGTCAGGAACCCACCGAATCTCAGGCAAGCGCCCAGTAAAATTCCGGCCCCACTCCCCCGGCTGTCAATGAACCGGCATGCATCGGCAGCCAGAGGGGCGGGGCCTTTTCCTCAAACCCATCATGTACAGTGGTCGCATACAACGGCCGCCGACGGGATTACGGCAACCCCGCCGACATACCCGCCGACCCATTCTTTTGCGAAGTGATCGTTCATGACAGCTGACCGACCGGCCTCCACGAGCCCGCCCGTTCTCACCTTCATCGTCCCTGCCTATAACATGGCCCAGCATCTGCCGACCTGCCTGGATTCCCTCCTGAGCCGGGAGGGGGACGATCTGGAGGTCATCGTGGTCGACGACGGGTCCACCGACGCCACAGCGCAGGTGGTGCAGTCATACCAGGAGCGCCATCCGCAGACTGTCCGTCTGATCAGCCAGACCAACAAGGGCCACGGCGGCGCTGTCAACACCGGCCTGGCAGCCGCCCAGGGCCGCTACGTCAAGGTGGTCGACGCCGACGACTGGGTGGACACGACCTCCCTGAGTCTGGTCCTGGACCAACTGCGGGACCAGTCGCGACGTACGAATCCGGTGGACATGGTAGTCACCAACTACGTCTATGAAAAAGAAGGCCGCAAACATAAGCGGGTCATCAACTTCCGCAGTGTCATGGACCCGGGACGGGTGCTGGACTGGAACCATCTGCGCCGGTTCGGGCTGTCCCAGTACATGATCATGCACGCCCTGATCCTGCGCACCGAGGTACTCCGCCAGGCCCACACCCACCTGCCCGAGCACACCTACTACGTGGACTTCATCTACTCTTATCAGCCCCTGCCCTGGGTGCACACCCTGCTCTACCTGGACACGAATTTCTACCGTTATCACACCGGCCGTCAGGGCCAGTCAGTGCAGACCTCGATCATGATCGCCCGGGTCTCACAACTGCTGCTGGTCAACGGACTCATGGCCGAGTCGACACCTGATCCAGGGACGGTTCCACGCGGACTTTATCGTTATATGATCCACTATCTGTCCATTAACTGCGTGGTGACCTCGGTCTTCCTTATCCTCTCTCGCAATCCAAGCAATTATCGGAACAAGGACATGCTCTGGCGAAGGCTGGAGCACCGCTCCCCCGTCATCGCCTCCGACGTGCGTTCCACCCTGCTCTGCAGGATGATCAACATGCCGGGCAGGCCGGGCCGCTTGGCAATCCGGCTGGGTTATAAGGCCGCCGAAGCCGCCATGGGCTTCAATTGATCGCCTACCCGAGGCAGGAGTACGCAGAGGCTGAACCAGTGATGCTCGGTGCGCAGGGTTATCTCGCCCTGGTAGCGATGGGCTATGTGTCGAATGGACTTGACCCCGTATCCATGCAGGCCATCGTCTGTCCTGGTCTTGGTGGTGGCCAGTTCGCCATTGCCCTTCCAATTCAGATGCGAGGCGAAGTAGTTTTCAATGCGGATCACCACGAATTGTCCACGGGCGTATAGAGCCACCTTGATTAGACGGCGGTCGGTCTCTTTGACCTTTCTCAAAGCCTCAATGGCATTGTCCAAGGCGTTGCCGAAGAGGGTGGAGATGTCCATGGGCGACATTCCCTCCAAGAGGGAGCCGTCGGCCACCATGGTCAGAGTGATCCCTTCTTCGGAACAGATGCGCTCCTTGGTCGACATGACCACGTCCAGGATGGGGTTGCCGGTGTGCTGCTGCGACCCATACCGTCCGACCGCAGCCTCCAGCTCTTCGAAATCCTGGGACTTGCGCTCAGGATCCATCTGCGAGCGCAGGGCCGCAATCTGATGCTTGAGGTCGTGGGCAAGCCTGCCCATGGCCTCCAGATTCTCTTTGGATCGTATGTACTCCCGGTGCTGGCTGTAAGCCCGGGCGTTGATGGAGGCCAGCTCGGCGCTGGTATGGCTCTCCCGCAGCTGTTCCTGCTGGGCATAGAGCATGGCGAACCCGCACAGATCCACCAGGGTACGGATGTAGAAGACCTCCAGGCCGACCCGACCAGAGAAGGGGGTGTTGGTGGAAACGAAACTCAGATTGGACATGGCGAAGGTGACCACAGCGATGACTGCGGCTATGAAGACGCTGCGTCCTGGCACGGAAGACTGGGCATTGGCGAAGTTGCGTCGTTCCGCCAGCCAGGCCAGCAGCCCTACGCCGCCATAAATCAGCACCAGCAGAATCAAGGAGGCCGGGTCGTACAGGCTGTGGTTCGAGGGCCGCATGAAGGAGTCCAGCTGCCAGTGCAGAGAGGCGACCAGCTCGGCCAGGACGAAGGCACGGGCCAGCAGATAGGCCCCATCCAGCGCCCCCAACCCCGAAGCCAGCATGATGATGGCGTACATGCAGACCACGGCCAGGCACATACTGATGATCCAGAAGGCAATAGGCAGGGTGCCGGCCCAGTACTGGACCCCGATGAGCACAGCCAGACCTGGCAGAAGCACAGCCACCATTCTTAGGCGTGAGGTCCTTACCCTGATAGCCAACAGATAAACCAGGCAACCCAGCCACTCGCTGATGGCCGTATAGAGCCGGGGGATGTCGGGCAGGGCATTGAGGATGTGCGTGGTGGTCATGGCCGACCTGCCACATAGGCGGTCAGAGCCGTCATGAAGGCCTTCTTGCGGGGTCGGCTGACCCGCAGCCGCTGACCGGTAGACATGATGCAGTCCTGGTCCTCCATACCCGTTACATGGGCTAGATTGACCAGATAACAGGAGTTGGAGCGGAAGAATCCCCGCTGGTCCAGCTGACCCTCCAGGTTTTTCAGCGTGCTGTTCGTAGTCAGTGAGGAATCCAAGGTGTGAATGACGCTGCTATGGCGGACGGATTCGATAAAGACGATGTCCTTGAGGGGGATCCGGGTGGATCGCGCACCCTCGGTGATCAGGATGGACAGGTCCACGCGCCTGCGCACCTGGGCGATGGACCGGTCCAGTTCCTGGGAGAAGGCGAACCAGGGCAGGGGCTTGAGCAGGTAGGAGAGAGCGCCCACCTCATAGCCGTTGATGGCGTACTGGGGGGCGGAGGTGATGAAGACGATGACCACCGACTCGTCACGATCGCGCACCCGGCGGGCCACTTCGATTCCGTCCATGGGGGTCATCTGAATGTCCAGAAGGAGGATGTCATACATGGGTCGATAGCCGTCCGCAAAAGCCTTGCCATCGGTGAAGACGCTGACCGTCAGTTCTTCCTGACGTTCCTTGCGGTAACGGCTCAGGTAATTGACCATGGTCCGACAGCTGATGGAATCATCATCCACCACTGCGATTCTGATCATCCTGGCACACGCTCCTTACCCCGTCGGCCAAGGACCCATGGCCGCCGTCATCACCGTTCTTCAATGATATCGGAGATGTCCGCAAGGCAGACCCCACTTGCCTGAAGCCGAACGCTGACAAGCAGGAGGGTTGGTTTGAAAAAGCAAACAAGTTTGAACTGCTCATTTTTTACCTTGCGAATGAATTCTCACTTGTGGACGGGAACGATTAGAGTCGAAACATGTCTACCTTCGCACCCTCTTCGTCCTGGAAACCGTCCACCTGGCTGGCTCGTCTGATGCTGCTGATGGCCGCGGCCGCCTGGGGAGCCGGATACACCTTCGAAAAGGTTGCCATGGAGACCCTGACCGTGCGCTGGCTGATGGGCATTCGCATCCTCTGCGCCATCGTGATCATGACGCCCTTTTTGCTGCCCCGACTGCGCAGAACCGGGGCCATACATACCCTGGTACCGGGGCTGATCCTGGGGGTCAGTTACTGGGCGGCCTTCAGCCTGCAGATGATGGGGCTGACCACCATCGCTCCGGGCCGCAACTCCTTCCTGACGGCCACCTACTGCATCTTTGTGCCCTTCCTGGTCTGGATCATGGCCCGCCGACGGCCTGCCCTGCGGCACTTCGTCGCGGCTGCCATCTGCATCCTGGGCGTGGCGCTGATCTCGCTGCCGGCCCACGGCGGGGGACAGGGGGCTGGCTCTGAGCACTGGCGACCTGCTGACTCTGGCCGGTGCCCTGCTCTACGGGGTCAACCTGGTGATCACCGGGTTTCTGACCAAGAAGTTCGACGCCCCTACGCTGACCTATCTGGAGCTGCTCTTCGGCGGTATCCTCTTCCTGATCTGCGCGCTGATCTTCGATCCCTTGCCCACTGCGGCAGACTTCACGCCCTCGACCCTGGGCTCCATGATTTATCTGACGCTGATCTCGACCCTGATGGCCCAGAACTTCCAGAACATCGCCTTCTCTAGAGTCCCTGCCGCCCAGGGTTCGCTGATCCTATGCTCTGAGAGCCTGTTCGGCATGCTGGTCTCGGTTCTGGTCCTGCACGAGGAGCTGACGGCCACCCATCTGTTGGGCTTCGCCATCATCTTCGCCGCCATCATCCTATCCGAGGTCAGGCTTCATCCGCGCCGGCTATCGAAGGGCTCCTCGGCAGCCGGGTCCTCCCGGTAGGCTGTCCCGGGCAAGAGGTCGTAGGGCATCTGCCGCTTGATCAGGTAGAAGACCAGCAGGAGCAGGGCCAGGATGCGCGTTGCAGTCTGAACCCTGCCGGTCCAGGGGCCGAAGACAGCCAGGATGACTGCGGTCCGGAACAGATAGAAGAGGAAGCGGGACCAGCCATGCCGCTGCTTGGTTTCGACGGTCATGTGGGTGAAGGTGGCGCCCAGCGTCCGTCCCCGGCGGGGCAGGGGTATGAGCAGTTCAAAGATCAGCAGCATGGCCAGATCCACCAGGGTCCCGAACACATCCAGAGCGGATGGGGCGATCAGCAATCCGCCAAAGCGGTAGTGACCATCCAGCTGATAGGCGCTCAGACGATGGACCGCATAGGTCACACCCATCCCCAGAGACAGGGACAGAATGGTGGCCAGAAGCAGATCCAAAGCCAGGGAGACGGCACGGTGTATGAACCCGGGATTGGTGACCAGCTGGGCAGCGTCAGCCTGACGAGTGGGAACGAGCTTGTTGGCCGCCATGGCCACCAGGTAGCCGATCAGAGCGCCTGATGTATTCCAAATCAGGTCGTCCACGTCGAAGAGACGGTAGGCGCAGCCCACGATGCCGAACACCCCGGTCAGCTGGGCCGTTTCGATGAAGAGGGAGACCAGGAAGGCAACCGGCAAGGCCAGGATGAAGCGCCAGCGGAAGACCCGCCCCATGATGAAGCCCAGGGGCAGGAAGAAGGCCACATTGAGCAGGATCTGCAACATGGCCATCCGGCCGCCTGTGCTCAGGTCGGTCAGGAACTGCAGGGGGTTGAGCTGGGGGGTCAGATGATGGGTGGCGCAGAAGGCGGCACGGTCATCGGGCATGGGCCAGAGGGTGAAGAAGACCAGGGCCAGCAGATATAAGACGGTCAGGTAGGCCGCCATGGCTGCTGTCAGCCGGAGTCGGTGATAGCGGTTGTAGATCAGGGCAAGAATGGGCAGGGTCAGGATCAGCGAGGCCAAGGGCCAGAAGACCAGAGATATGCCAAAGGAGCCGCTGAAGTAGTCCAGGTATGTCGAGAGCACAGTTCCAGTCTAAATCGCGCTTAAGCCTATCGACCGATTGACTGCGCCGACGAAGAGCTCAGTCGTCGCCCAGGGTTACGTGGATGCCGCCAACCAGGGAGCTGACCAAGTTGTAGAGAAAGGCGAAAATGGTGACCAGAGCCACTACTATGACAATCTCGAAGATAGAGAAAATGGTCACCGAGCTCAGGACCGTCCCCAGGCTCAGCACCTGGCCCAGGTCGAAACCACCCGCATCCAGGCCTGTCTTGGAGATGACCTGGGTCAGGTTGTCAAAGAGCCCCATAGCGTTGAGCAGAATCCAGAGCAGGGCGGCGGCCACCACCTGAATGATGGCCCCGGCGATGGACAGCAGGAAGGTGACCTTGGCCACCGACCAAGGTTCCAGCCGGGTCAAGGACAGCTGCATGCGCCGGGCCCGAGGCACGTGAGGACGTGTCGCTGAAGAGGCCTTGACCGGACCGGCAGCCGAAGCTGCGGTTCTTGCGGAGCGCCCTGCTGCCGTCCGGCCGGCAGCAGAAGCCGGGGGAGTGGCCGATGAGGGTCGGCGGGACTCGCCCTTTTCGGATTCATCAGCCTTGGTCTTTCCGGCTTTGGGCTTTTCTGTACCCTTCTTACCGGTACCGGCCTTGGCCTGCTTCTGATCATCCTGGCTCATGGGCACTCCTTGATCCTTGCATTCACCAGTCCGCGCACACCGCCGCAGGACCTGCACAACTTCTTACGAGGCTACCAGTCTTGTCAGACTGGTAGCGGACCTGCTCAGTCCTCTTGGGCCAGACCTTGGCCGTCGCCGGTTCCGGTGGTGGCGATGGGCTGATCCTTGGCCGCCAGGGGAGCGGCAGGAGCCAAGTCAGCCTGACCGCCATTCTCCTCCTGGTCGTCACGCTCGGCATTGCGGGCGATGGAGAGGATCTCATCGCCCTTGTCGGGCTTGGCCAGGGTGACTCCCTGGGTGTTGCGGCCGGTCCGCTTGACCTCGGCCACATCGGAGCGGATGACCTTGCCGGACTTCATGATGGCCATGATCTGATCGTCCTCGTTCACCACCAGGGCGCCGACCAAGGATCCCCGGCCCTCCACCATGGCGATGGCCTTGACGCCGTAGCCGTTGCGGCCCTGCAGGCGGTACTCGCTCAGGGCAGTCCGCTTGGCAAAGCCTTCATCGGTGACCACCAGCAGATCATTCCCGGACTCCTTGGCGATCACGTCCATGCTCAGCAGTTCATCGCCGGGGCGGAACCGCATGCCTTGGACGCCGGCGGTCTGCCGTCCCATGGGCCGCAGGGTGGAGTCGTCGGCCGGGAAGCGCACGCTCATGCCCTTGCGGGAGACCAGGATGATCTCATCGTCGGCATTGCAGAGGGCGGCACCCACCAGCTCATCGCTCTGGGGGACCTCTTGCCCGTCCTCGTCGGTGACGGTGCCCAGCTCCATCAGCCGCACGGCGATCAGGCCGCCCTGGCGGGGCGAATCATACTCGGTCAGGCGGGTCTTCTTGACCCGTCCGGTCCGGGTGGCCAGGACCAGATAGTCGGCATCGTCATAGTCGTGCAGGGAGAGGACCTGTTCGATCCGCTCGCCCGGGCCCAGCTGGAGCAGATTGGCTACATGCTGTCCCTTGGAGTCGCGGGAACCCTCAGGCAGCTCATAGGCCTTGAGCCGATACACCCGGCCCTTGTTGGTGAAGAAGAGCAGCCAGTTGTGGGTGCTGGTCAGGAAGAAGTGGTCCACCACGTCGTCCTCACGCAGCCTGGCTCCGCGGATGCCCTTGCCGCCACGGTGCTGGGCCCGGTACTCGTCGGCCTTGGTCCGCTTGACGAAGCCGGAGTGGGTGACGGTGACCACCACCTGCTCGTCGGCGATCAGGTCCTCCACGTTCATCTCGCCTGAGTAGGGGACGATCCGGGTCCTCCGCTCGTCGCCGTACTTGTCGACGATCTCGTCCAGCTCATCGCCCACGATGGTGCGCTGGCGCTCGGGGTGGGCCAAAATATCGTTGTAGTCGGCGATCTTGCGCATGAGATCCTCATGCTCGTCCAGGATCTTCTGCCGTTCCAAGGCGGCCAGACGGCGCAGCTGCATGGCCAGGATGGCATCGGCCTGGACCTCGTCCACATCCAGCAGCTCCATCAGGCCAGTGCGGGCCGTCTCCACGTCCTTGGAGGCGCGGATCAGGGCGATGACCTGGTCGATCATGTCCAGGGCCTTCAGATACCCCTGCAGGATGTGGTCGCGATCCTCGGCTTCCCGCTTCAGATAGCGGGTGCGCCGCTCGACCACATCCAGCTGGTGATCCACCCAATGGCGGATGAAGGCATCCAGGCTCAGGGTCCTGGGGACCCCGTCCACCAGGGCCAGCATGTTGGCCCCGAAGGTCTGCTGCAGCTGGGTGTGCTTGTAAAGGTTGTTGAGGACCACCTTGGGCACGGCATCACGCTTGAGCACCAGGACCAGGCGCTGGCCGGTACGGCCCGAGGTCTCATCGCGCATGTCGGCGATGCCCTGGATCTTGCCGTCGCGCACCGCCTCGCGGATGGAGGAGGCCAGCCGGTCGGGGTTGACCTGGTAGGGCAGCTCGGTGACCACCAGGCACATCCTTCCGCGGATCTCCTCGGTGTTGACCACGGCCCGCATGGTGATCAGGCCGCGTCCGGTCCGGTAGGCCTGCTCGATGCCCTTGTGACCCAGAATGGTGGCGCCGGTAGGGAAGTCCGGTCCCTTGATGATGGCGATCAGGGCGTTGAGCAGCTCCTCCTTGGAGGCCTCGGGATGCTCCAATGCCCAGTGCACGCCCTTGGATACCTCGCGCAGGTTGTGCGGAGGGATGTTGGTGGCCATGCCCACGGCGATGCCGGCTGATCCATTGACCAGCAGGTTGGGGAAGCGGGAGGGCAGAACCGTAGGCTCCTGGGTTTTCCCGTCGTAGTTGGGGATGAAATCGACCGTGTCCTTGTCGATGTCGCGCACCATCTCCATGGCCAGGGGGGCCATACGGCACTCGGTGTACCTCATGGCGGCCGCCGGGTCGTCGCCGGGGGAGCCGAAGTTGCCCTGGCCGTCCACCAGCGGGTAGCGCATGGACCAGGACTGGGCCAGACGCACGATGGTGTCATAGATGGCCGCATCGCCATGGGGGTGGTACTTGCCCATGACGTCGCCTACCACGCGCGAGCACTTGTTGTAGCCGCGGTCGGGCCGGTATCCGCCGTCGTACATGGCGTAGATGACCCTGCGGTGGACCGGCTTCATGCCATCGCGGACATCGGGCAGGGCCCGCTCCACGATCACGGACAGGGCATAGGACAGGTAGGATTCCCGCATCTCCTGCTGGAGGTCGATGGGCTGAATCCGCTCGCCCTTAAGGAGGCCGTAATCGGTGTTGTCCATCTCCTGGGGGCTGAGCGGCTCGCGGGACCCGTCGGGCAGGTTGAGGCCGTCCTGGTCCGGGCTGTTGTCATTGTTGTTATCGTCTGCCAAAATCGATCCTTAGCTCAAATGGTGAAAAGGGGAGGCTTCCGTCTCAGGCGTCGATGAAGCGGGCGTCGTGGGCGTTGCGTTGGATGAACAGACGCCGAGGTTCGACCTCGTCGCCCATGAGCATGGTGAAGGTCTCGTCGGCCTGCTCAGCGTCATCGATGCGGATCTTCTTGAGGATGCGGTGATCCGGATCCATGGTGGTCTCCCAGAGCTCCTGGTAGCTCATCTCGCCCAGACCCTTGTAACGCTGGATCCCTTCGCCCTTGGGCAGCTGTCGGCCGGAGGCCTTGCCCTCGGCCAGGACCCTGTCGCGCTCGGCATCGGTGTAGACGAAGCTGTGGGGCCCCTTGGTCCACTTGAGCCGGTAGAGCGGGGGCATGGCCACGTAGACGTAGCCAGCCTCGATCATGGGCCGCATGTAGCGGAAGAAGAGGGTCAGATTCAGGGTGGCGATGTGGGCGCCGTCCACATCGGCGTCGGCCATGATGATGACCTTGTGGTAGCGCACCTTGTCGATGTTGAAGTCCTCGCCGTATCCGCCGCCCACAGCCGTGATCAGGGATTCGATGGTGTCGGACTTCATCATGCGGTCCAGACTGGCCCGCTCCGTGTTGAGGATCTTGCCGCGCAGGGGCAGGATGGCCTGGGTCATGGGGTTGCGCCCCTGGATGGCCGAGCCGCCTGCGGAGTCGCCCTCCACGATGAACAGCTCGCACTCCTCGGGGTCGCTGGACTGGCAGTCCTTGAGCTTGTCGGGCATGCCGGCCGTCTCGAAGATGGACTTGCGACGGGTGTTCTCGCGGGCCTTCTTGGCCGCGATCCTGGCCCGGGAGGCCTCCATGGCCTTCTGGATGATGGACTTGGCCTCGCCGGGGTGGGCGTCGAACCAGTCGCTCAGCCTCTCGGTCATGACCCGCTGAACGAAGGTCTTGGCCTCGGAGTTGCCCAGCTTGGTCTTGGTCTGGCCCTCGAACTGCGGATTGGTCAGCTTGACGGAGACCACGGCGGTCAACCCCTCGCGCACGTCATCGCCCGAGAGGTTGTCATCCTTGTCCTTGAGGATGTTCTTGTCCCGGGCGTAGCGGTTGATCATGCTGGTCAGAGCTGCACGGAACCCCTCTTCGTGGGTGCCGCCCTCGGTGGTCGCGATGGTGTTGGCGAAAGTGTGGACCGACTCCGAGTAGGCGGTGGTCCACTGCATAGCCACCTCGGCGGAGATGCCCAGCTTCAGGTCCTCGGCCTCGAAGTCGATGACTTCGGCCTCCACAGGCGTGGCCTTCCTGACCTTGACCAGATAGTCCACATAGTCCTTGATGCCGTTGGCATACTGGTAGCTGACGGACTGGCCCTTCTGCTCAGGGGTCTGCTCCTCGCCCGCCACCTCGTCACCGGCCTGGTTGTTGGGGCGCAGATCGGTCAGGGTGATTCTCAAGCCCTTGTTGAGGAAGGCCATCTGCTGGAAACGGCTGCGCAGGGTCTCGAAGTCGTAGACCGTGGTCTCGAAGATTTTGGGATCGGCCCAGAAGGTCACCGAGGTGCCGGTGCCCTCGTCCGGCCCCATGGCCTGATCCTTGGATAGGGGAGCCGTGGGCTTCTGATTGCGGAAGCTCTGATGCCAGTGGTAACCCTGACGGCGCACCTGGACGTCGATCCGGGTGGACAGGGCGTTCACCACGGATATGCCCACGCCGTGCAGGCCGCCTGAAACCGCGTAGCCGCCGCCTCCGAACTTGCCGCCGGCATGCAGCTTGGTCATGACCACTTCGACGCCGCTCTTGCCCTCGCCCGGCACCTCGTCCACAGGTATGCCACGGCCGTTGTCGTCCACCCGGATGCCGTTGTCGGGCAGAATGGTGACTTCAATGTGGTCAGCGTACCCGGCCAGGGCCTCATCGACCGAGTTGTCGACGATCTCGTAGACCAGATGGTGCAGGCCCCTGGGACCTGTAGAACCGATGTACATACCGGGACGGACGCGAACCGCCTCCAGCCCCTCCAGCACTTTCAGATCGCTGGCGTCATAGTGTTCGGGGGAGAGCGAGTCATCCAGCTGCGCGTCGTCCAGCTGATCCTGGCCCGTCATGCCGTCATCCTGAGGCTTGTCCTCCTCATGCTCCCGGCCCTCTTGCGGGGTCCGGGACGGGTCAGTGTTGAGATCTGCCACGGATAGTCCTTTCTGCACCCCCATGGTCGCCCACTGACGACAAAGCAGCTTCCGTTCGTGGTCGAGCGGGGGATCGAGTCATGGTCACCAGGTTCCAAATCGTCCATAAAGGGGCCTTGGAAGCGTTTGACCCTATAACCTATAGATTACCAGCGCTAGGGGACTTTAGGCTGACAGAAAGCTGGGAAGACGGTATCCGCAGATTATGGGTTCACCCGTAGGTGTCGCGCACGCCTCGGCCCGGCGGATCGAACCGTGAACGGCGAAAGCTGTAGTTGTGGGGGCCGGTCACCCGGATCTGCTTGACCGGCATGCCCAGCCGCTTGACAATGGTCGCCTTGAGCTGGGGGACCAGGTAGGTCAGCTGGGTGGCCCAGACTGTGGTCTGCGCCTGGATGATCAGCACGCCCTCCCGGTAGGAGACCACTCTCGAATGGGCGGCGATGCCGGGTCCCACCACACTGTCCCACTGGTTGCGCAGCCGGGCCACCTTCAGGTGACTGGTCCACCCGCTCCCGGCAGCCAGGCTGGTCACCACTCCTCCCAGTTTGGCTGGGTCACGGCCTGGCTTTCCGAATGCATACCAGGCCTTACGGGAGTTGTCCTCCCGCTGCCGACGAGTGGCCGCCCGTCGTGTGCAACCCTCGAAGACCAAGGCCGGCAGTCGACGCTGGTCCAGGTGCAGAGTCTCAACCATGGGCGCCTTCATGACAGATCGTTCCCCTCTGGCCCATCCTTCGTATCCGAGTCGTCATGAGCCGTCCCTCTGGTTCGACGCAGATCCTGCATGGCACTGGCGATGGCCGGATCCTGAGCGGCCGGATCGGATGGCTGCACAGGCCTCAACCTGGACACATCCACCAAGCTGGCACCCTGAAGGGAGGGGATATCGCTGTCGGCGGCCACAGTGATCAGCACCTGGTCCTGCTGGCGGGCAAAGTCCAGGATCTGATCCCTGCGGCCCCGATCCAACTGGGCGAAGACATCATCCAGAATGACGATCGGCTCCAGGGCGCGACGATCCTTGACCACCTGCAGCAGAGCCAGCCTCAGAGCCAGGGCCAGGGTCCACATCTCACCGTTGGAGGCGAACTCCCTGGCAGGCATGCCGTTGAGGGTGAAGGCCAGATCATCGCGCTGGGGGCCGATCAGATTGGTGCCCCGGGCCACTTCTCCCGGATATATCCGCTGAAAGTGGCGGCTGACGGCTTCGGCGACCTCGGAACCGGTCTGCCCATCGGGTCCTATCTCCTCCAGGGAGGGCCGGTAGGTCAATCGAGCATCCTGATCAGGGCCTGCCAGCCGACCATACAGATCACTGAAGGGCCGGTCCAGAGCCTCTACCAGAGCCGCCCGTCGTCGGCTCAGATCCAGCCCGGTGCGAATAAACTGCCCAGTCCATACCTCTAGGCCGGACAGGGCTGCGTCACGCCCATCACCCGAGGGGTCGCGGCCCGGCTGTGAGAGCTGCTTAAGCAGGGCGGCGCGCTGCCTGGCCACATGGCGAAAATCCTGCCGAACCTGGAAGTAGTCGGCATCGAGCTGGCTGCCGGCCTGGTCCAGCACGGCACGTCTGGCTGCCGGCTCTCCGGAGACCATCAGCTGATCCTCGGGGCTGAAGGTCACGCAGGGCACCCGGCCCACCAGGTCACGCTGATAGAGGGAAGGCCCGCCGTTGATTCTTCCCCGGTTGGCCCCCTTGGCGGCAATGGTCAGCTCATAGTCGGTGGCGGTCCCGTCCTGCTCCAGCCTGGCCCTGACAGTGGCCTTGGACTGCCCACGCTCTACCAGGGGCAGCGAGGATGAGGTCCTATGGCTACCGCCGGTGGACAGAACTTCGATGGCCTCGACCAGGTTGGTCTTGCCCAGACCGTTGCGCCCCTCCAGAATGGTCACTCCGGGCTCCAGATCGAGGACGCAGTGCTCCCAGGAACGGAAGTGATCCAGAACCAGACGGGAGATGTGCACGGCGATCGTTCCTCGAACCTGCCCGGGTGTCAGTTGTTGAAACGCATGGGCACCAGCAGGTAACGGTAGTCCATGGACTCCTCGGAATCCTGCTCCTGCTGGCCGTTGAACTCCACGGCCTTGACCGCCGAGGTCATTTTGATACGGACAAAGGGCTCGGCGATGGCGCCCAGCCCGTCGATCAGATAGCTGGGATTGAAGGCCACCGTGATGTCTTCGCCATCCAGATCCGCCTGCAGAACCTCATGGGCCTGTGCCTCGTCAGCCGTGCCTGCGCTCAGTGTCACCTCGTTGCCGGAGAAGACCATGCGAATGGGGGCGTTGCGTTCGGCAACCAGGGCCACGCGCTTGATGGCGTCGATCAGATCCTGCCTGGCGATGACCGCCTGGATGGGGTACTCGTCCGAAAAGAGACGGTCCACGGCCGGAAATTCCCCGTCAATCAGCTGGGTGGTGGATATCTTGCCGGCGTTTTCCACGCCCATGATGGTGGGGTTGTCAGCCTCGTAATCCATGGTCACGTTCTGGTGCTCGTCGAGGGAGCGGGCGATGTCTCGCAGCAGAGAACCGCGGATCAGCATCGATGTGGAGAAGTCGGCGTCGCGAGGAGTCCAGGTGAAGCTCGAGCGGGACAGCCTGAAACGGTCAGTGGCGGTCATGACCACCTTGTCCCCGGTGATTTCGGTTTTTACGCTAGTCAGGACTGGCCGGCTTTCTTCCCGGGAAACAGCGACGATGGATTGGGAGATGGATTGGATAAAGGTCTCAGCATCCACCTGGCCCATGGGTTCGGGAACGGCAGGAAGGTCGGGATACTCGCTGTCAGGCATCAGCTGCAGGGAAAAAGTGGATTTGCCTGAAGTGATGGTCATCTTGGATCCCTCGGTTGATAGGTAGGTCTTCTCCGAGGGCAGTGATTTAGTGATGTCCGCTAGAAGTTTGCCCAACACCAGAGCCGTTCCGGATTCGTCGATGCCTGCCTCGATGTGGTTTCTCGCCGAAACCTCGTAATCGAAAGCAGAGAGCTTCAATGTTCCGTCAGAGGCTTCCATTCTCACGCCCGCCAGAATCGGCGAAGCCGGTCGGGAGGGGATGATGCGGGTGGTCCAAGCCACTGCATCCGAGAGTGCGGATGAATTCACTTCTACTTTCATGGGAGCCTTCTTGTCGATGAATGAACTGGATTCATTCTATCGAATAGGCCAGGGGATGTGGTTGGAGTGAGGAAGTGTGCTTGAATATGACGATGACTATTGCATAAATATACATAGAGTCATCGTAATAAGCTCGGTGGATGGTGTGGATAAGTTTCCAAATCCTTGCAATGCGGTGGATATACCTCATCCAGGCGCTGTGGATAAGTGGTGAGATCGATGTGACTAAAAAGCCAAATTATCCACAAGGACGGATTTTTGCTGAGTTATCCACAAAAGTATGGTGGTTATTCGCTGAAGATCCACCACTTGTCCCCGGAAAATCGGTGGGTTATTCCCAAGGTTTGCCCACATCTGGGGATAAACAGGTGGATATCTTTTTCTGTCGATCCACACCGGTTCCTGCGTGTCGCATCAGTTCTGAGGCTGCTTGAGCCGGACCGTCAGCTCCATGACGTAGTTGTAAATCTCCCGCTTTTCCTGCATCTCATTGGAGATGCGCGTATAGGCATGCATGACTGTGGTATGGTCGCGGCCGCCGAAGACCTCGCCGATGTCTACCAAGGACATGCTGGTCATTTCCCGGGCCAGATACATGGCAATCTGGCGGGCCAGGGCGATGTTCTTGGTGCGCGTACGGCCGACGATATCGTCAAAGGTCAGATGGAAGTACTTGGCCACCTGGGAGATGATGTCGGTGGGCTTGATTTCTACGTCCGTGGAGAAGAAGTCCTGCAGGGTCTGTTCGGCCAGAGCTGTGGTGACCGGCTGATTATTCAGACTGGCCACGGCGGTGACACGGGTCAGAGCACCCTCAAGCTCTCGGATGTTCTCAGTGAAGCGTTCCGCGATCAGATCCAGGACCTCGTTGGGAATGCTGACCCCGTTCATGGAGGCCATCATCCTCAGGATGGCCACGCGGGTCTCCCGGTCTGGCGGCTTGACATCCACGGTCAGGCCCGAGTCGAAGCGCGAGATCAGTCGTGATTCGAAGCCTTTCAGGTTCTTGGGGGCCACGTCCGAGGCGATGACGATGCGCTTGTTGGCATCATGCAGAGCATTAAAGGTGTGGAAGAACTGGTCCAGGGTGGCTTCCTTGCCCCCCAGAAACTGGATGTCATCGATAAGGAGTACATCCACCTGTCGGTAGCGGCGGTTGAATTCCGCGATCTGGCCCGAGCCTTGGGTGGAATTCTGCAGGGCGTCGATGAACTCGTTGGTGAATTCCTCCGAGTTGACATATCGGACCTTGAGCGAGGGATCCTTGACCAGGGCATAGTTGCCGATGGCGTTGAGCAGATGGGTCTTGCCCAGGCCCGAGCTGCCATAGATGCACAAGGGGTTGAAGTCCTGGCCCGATCCTTCGGCCACGGCCAGGGCCACGGTCCGCGCGAAGCGGTTGGAGTCTCCCGGGACGAAGGTGTCGAAGGTGGCGTTCTTGTTCAGGTGGGTCTGTGGGTCGCGCTCCACCCGGTTCTGGTTCATGGGGAAGCGGGGCACGGTGAATGCGGGCCGGGATGCGGTCCTCTCCGCCTCGCTCGGCTGGTCAGCATCAGCGCCTGCTGTTGGCCTCATAGTGGGTGAGGGCTCGGACAGCTCGGCCTGCATATCCAGGGTCATGGGCACATAGGTGCCTTCGTGGAAGTCATTGACGGAGACAATCGGGGACTTGGAGGTTTCAACAGCCTCGGTCCGCCAGTTCGAATGGGCCTCTGAGTCGGAAGAGGATTGGTTGGCGCCAGCCTGACGCTGGTAGTCGCCATAGGGATCCTGAGCAGGACTGGGGACCTGGCGGAATTCACCGCTGCCCGGGGCGGAGCCCGCCATGGCGGATGTACGTTGGTCACTCTGCTGATCGGCGGCCATCTGCTTGGCCATCTGTTCTGGGTAGACGATTTTGATGGCCGGGAACATTTCCTGGTTGGTGACCAGCTGCAATGCACTGAGGACGGGCTGGCTAAGAGGCCCCTGAATTGCTTCCTGGGTAGCCTTGGAGGAGACCCGTAGAACGATGGTGGTGCCGAAGACCGCCTCGGGGGTGATGTCCTCCAGCCAGCCCTTGTCCCTGGAGGTCAGTGAGCTGCTGTAGCGGAGCACCTGCAGGACCGAATCCCAGATGCTCTTGGCCTGGGCAGCGGCATCCAGCGGATCCTGCGCCATCAGTGTGCTCCTCTCTTCTCGACGACGGATTGTCCCGTTCTTCATGCTTCTCTCAAAGTCGACAGTAGCCCATTGTTACACCGACTTTGCGCGGTTATCCACAGGATAGCGTGTTGTATCTGCGGCGAATGTGAATAACAGTGATGTAATTTGTGGATAAGTGAGGGGGCTCTTTCTCCCACCATGACAGGGTTTGCACGGGGTAAGTAGCAGTGCTCAGGAGTTGGATGACGGAAGCTTGTTTGACTCCGTCCCGGCTCATGTGTACCGTGATATAGCTTGACTCATAACGAGCCGTACTCGAGTATGTCTACACACGGGAGCAACGAATTATGAAGAGGACATTCCAGCCCAACAATCGCCGTCGTCACATGAAGCACGGATTCCGCGCTCGCATGCGCACCCGCTCCGGTCGCGCTCTGATCAACCGCCGCCGGGCCAAGGGTCGTCGCACCCTCTCCGCCTGAATCGGATCCCAATTCCTTTTCAGAAGGTGGAACGGCTGAGGAGCCACCGGGAGTTTACGGCGGTGCTCAGGCGACGCCATCGGGTCAGCAGCCGGGATCTGGTCATACATTATTTGATACCCGGATCTGACCGGACGGTGACCCCGCTGCCGGCGACATCGGCTGCGAGTGAAGGGCGGCATGACATCCTGCCTACTGGTAGACGCCGCATGGGGCTCGCTGTATCCAAAAATGTGGGTAAGGCAGTGACCCGGAACAAGGTCAAGCGCAGATTCAGGCAACTTGCCGGATCCAAGGAGGACCTGCTGCCATCCTCCTGTGATCTGGTCATGCGCGCCAAACCCAGTGCTGCTACAGCCACCTACAAGCAGTTGGATGAGCAAGTGGACAGGCTCTTCCGTGACCTCATGCGCAAGACCGGAAAGACTGCCAACGGTCTCGATGCACAGGGACAGGCAGATTCGCAGCTGGCCGGGTCCAAGCGTCAACCGGTTCAAGGGCTGGAAGTCAGCGAAGGAAGCAGGGCATGAGCGGCCTGGCCTCCCGGGCTCTGCAGGGTGCAGTCCGCTGGTATCAACGCCACATCTCACCCTTGTCGCCGCCTAGGTGCCGTTACTATCCGACTTGTTCCCAGTATGCTTTGACTGCCCTGCAACGGTTCGGGGCCTTGCGTGGAACTATTCTGGCCGTTCTGCGGCTATTGCGTTGCACGCCCTTCAACAACGGCGGAATCGATGACGTGCCCCGGAGATTTTCCATCTTCTATCGATTCTCGTGGTCCAAGGCCCATGAGGAGGCCCGGCTGACCCCCATGGCCCCAGACAAGGAGACGGCCTGACAATGTTCCAGAACAACGACACTTTCACTTTCGATACGGGCATATACGGCTTCTTCTATAAGATCCTGTACCCCATCGAGTGGCTCATGACCTACATCATGACCTACTGCCACAAGTTCCTGACCCTGATCGGGTTCCACAAGGGTCCCGGCGTGGCCTGGGCGCTATCGGTAGTGATGCTGGTGCTGGTCGTCAACCTGTGCGTGCTGCCGCTCTTCATCAAGCAGTTGCGTTCCATGCAAAAGATGCAGGCCCTGCAGCCCAAGCTGATGAAGATCCAGAACAAGTACCGCAACAAGAAGGATCCTGCCAGCCGAGAAGCCATGAGCCGGGAGACCATGAAGGTCTACCAGGACAATCATGCCAACCCCATGGGGTCCTGTCTGCCCGCACTGGTTCAGGGCCCGGTCTTCATGACCATGTTCTACGTGCTATCCGCTGTGCCCTTCATCGCCCGGGGCAAGCGGGCACCTCTGGGAGCCTTCAACAGACAGGTGGCGCGAGAATTCGAAGAGACCACCTTCTTTGGCCTGCGGATTTCGGACAACTTCATGTCTGCCCAGGGTGCGGGCCGCATAGTCATTGTGGTCTTCATCGTGCTCATGTGCCTGGCCATGTTCTACTCGCAGTTCCATAATGTTCGGCGAAACATGCCCAGGTCGGCCATGCAGGGACAGCAGTACAAGATGCAGCAGATGATGGCCTTCATCTTCCCGGTCATGTACATCTTCTCGGGTATCTACTTCCCCTTCGCTGTGCTGATTTACTGGCTGACCAACAACCTTTGGAATCTGGGCCGAACCCTCTTCCAGGTCCGCCATATGCCAACGCCTGGATCGCCTGCCGCGGAGAGCAAGGAGGAGCGGGATCACCGCCATGAGAATGCCCGCCGCAAGCGCCAGGGGCTGCCCTCCTTGGAGGAGGAGCAGTTGATGGAGGCCAAGCGGCTGGAGGAGGAAGCCCGCAACAATAAGAACGTCTCCCACCAGCGTTCTCAGCCCCATCGCAAACGTCGCGGCCGTTGATGCAGCTACTGGCAGTGGCGGCCGACGTGGTGACCTGGCTTTCGGTCGGGCGGATACTGGAGTAGTCTGCAATCATCACGTCCGTGTATCCTCAATACTGGACACTCGATTGGTGACCAGGAATCCAGTGGGCCTGAGGTTATGAATCGGATGTAAACGCGTGTAAGGAGAGCATAGATGTCTCAGTCTCTGGACCAGGGAAAGACCATCGAGCAACTCAACGAGGAGGCGGATGTCGCCGCCGACTATCTGGAGGGGTTGCTGGACATCGTCGATTACGAGGGCGATATCGAGATGGGGGTGCGCAACCACCGTCCGACCGTGCAGATTGTGGCTGATGACGATACGGATATCAAGCATCTGATCGGCAAGGATGGTGAGGTAGTCGACGCTCTTCAACAGCTGACGCGGCTGGCCGTGCAGCAGAAGATAGGGGAGCGCTCCCACCTGATCGTGGATGTGGACGGCTTTCTGCGGCGCAAGCGTGAGCATCTTCGCGAGCAGGCCCTGGATGTGATCGACGAGGTTCGCGAGACCGGCGATCCCGTCAATATGAAGCCTATGAACTCCTTCGAGCGCAAGATCGTCCATGACATGGTACGCGAGGAGGGGCTTAAGTCACGCTCCCACGGTGAGGAGCCTCACCGGTACGTCACCGTCTACCTGAAGGCCAAGAGCGAAGACGAGGACCTGTCTGACGACGTTGAGGACGAGCCAGTCGGGTATGACGCCCCGCTTGATGCTGATGAAACCGATCAGGTCGATGATTCGGCTGACTACGCGGCTGATGACGATCCTGCTGACGCGGACAGGGAGTGACAGTAGAGCCAAGTAGAGCTATGCTCCGATGAAGTATTTGTGATGTCGGCCTTTTTGGATTGCTCCATTGTTTGGTGCGGCCATACTGTGTAAGTCCGTTTTGTTGTCGGTCTGTGTTGCGCTATTCGGTAGGTATGTTGTCTTGTCTGGTTCATGATGGTGCTTAGTTTGCCATGCTGATTAATTCGGAATGCTCTTGGTTCGTGATCCTCTATAAGAGGCTGCCTTCTATGCTGCTTCCGTTAGGATATTGATGTGTGCCTTTGACGCTCTTTTGTGGTTGAAAACCATACGTTGGTAAATGGGCTGCCTTCGGAGTCCAGAGGTTTTCGATTCTGACAGGGTGAGATGCCGCTTGATACGAGATACAAGACAGTATGACGCTGTCAAGGTCTGTGGCTGTGATTAATTGTGTGCCGAATGCAGATGTGAGGAGTTGAAATGGCTGTTGTGGATGATGAGCTGAACAATAGTCCCCTTTTGAGGCAGGTTCTCGGCGATGCTTTAGTACCCATGCAGCGTTTTCACGACAAGCTCCTACGTGAGGGCGTGGAGAGAGGAATCATTGGCCCCCGCGATGAAGACATTATTTGGGAGCGGCATATACTCAATTCAGCTGCCATTGTGCCTTTTGTGCGTGAACGATTGACTACTGATGGTCAGACAGCGACAGTGGCAGATATAGGTTCCGGTGGCGGCTTCCCTGGTATTGTACTGGCTGCGTGTCTTCCGCAGTGCACTGTGGTACTTGTCGAGCCAATGGAGCGGCGTGTGCTCTGGTTGCAGGAAGTCATTGATGAGTTGCAACTGGTTAATGTGTCAGTGCTTCGCAAACGTGCAGAGGATCTGGCTCCGCAATCCTCTCATGCATCAAATCGGCACAACAAAAAAGGTTCACATAGCCACCGTCATGGTCGTCGCCGAAGCGAGGAAGTGTCTAGTTCCGTTTCTGGCCACGGTTCTTCGACTTCGGTCACCACCAGGAATGGTGACAGTCAGCAAGTTGCGAATGGGATCGAATCCTCGGCTGTGATGGGCGGAGCAAGTCCGGCAAATATGGATTTCGTGCCTTCAGTTCCTCAGAATTTTGATGTCGTGACCTGTCGGGCTGTAGCACCTATGACCAAGCTCGCTGGGTGGACTCTACCTCTCTTGAGGTCAGGAGGTCAGCTTATTGCTCTTAAAGGTCGTTCGGCGCAAAATGAGCTTGATAAAGCTGCTAAAGAGATAAAAAAATATCATGGAGTGAATCCACGGGTTCGTCAAGCCCCTGTTGCACCCGGTCTTGAGGACACTCATGTGGTTCTTGTGGACAAAAGCTAAAGCACGATATTGTTAGGACACAATTTAATGACTTCGTTGTCAGCGTCTTTGCACAACAGGGAGATAAGACTCTGCTAAATCAGAGAATAAATTATCAATTTCTAAGCAGAGCTTTGTCGAGTCTGACCAGGAATGACTGATTCTGTCTACTAGATCGAGCCTGCTTTTGCCGGACTGCAACTCAACTGGCTGCCACCTAATCGGAAGGGATGACATGCTCAGTTAAGGGGAGTACAAAGTATGTTTGAAATCAAATATGACTTTCTTAAGAATGGTTTGCAGTCCGAGGCTGTTAGCAACTTTGATCCTCCAGTATCTAATCTGTCCGCAGAGCAAAGCCATCATAAGTCACATATGAGTATAATATTTGAAATAGTAAAGCTTGTTTCATTTGAGATCAAACACATCGCCCCGTCTCTTCCGACTGCTTTGCTATAAGGCTTATTTCATACTGGTTTTGCCTTTCAAACATTGTTGTGCCGGTTGTATAGGGTTATAGCTTAGAACGGGATATACCGCCAACTTTAGGATGCTTGATTAGCCAACTCTTGTGATGCCGTCCTTTGATACTCAGTGACCTAGCAATTCACCTGTTTCATGTGCTAATTCGTCTTATTTACGCCCGCCCTGCTGTTTCTATTTACGGGTTCCCATTGCATAAGTGCAGTTTGGTTTGTCTAACCTGTGTGTTGATCTGCGTTGTATCTTCATTAATACTCATAGAGCGCTGTCGATCTTTGCAAATATATAAGTGAGTGCTTGATTAATCGGTTAATACAACCAGAAGTAATTTCTAAATCGGTTTCAACGCTGACTATGCCTTTTTGATGTCGGGTATGGAGGGATATGGAGGGATATGGAGGGATAGCTGAATTGAGCACAAGAGGCCATCCCCCGTTTCTAGTGCGTGCACTAAAGATAGTTTCACGTGAAACATTGCGTAATCAACATCTGTTTTAGTGTGTGGCATGTTGCGCGCTTCGCTACTTATAGTGTTACAGATTCACTCATTCACAAAGAGCCGAGGGTATGTTATATACGAGTAAGTCCACACAAGACGGCTATATCCTGCAGCATCTTGTATCTGACATTATTCTGCCCTGCTACTCTGAGTGGATGACTCCTAACTAGAGATCAGATGCAATGTTTCACGTGAAACCATTGACATGGAATTCAATAATCTTGATCACGGGTAATTGAGTATAAATGAAAGGGAATCACGATATCCTCTATGTTTTGATTAGGAATGGTCCTTGAACTTTATTTTAGCTATTTGCTTTCAACCATATTCTCATGAAGTATAGTGGAACACCTATCAGTATATTGATGCCAGCTGCTTAACAATGTAACAGCTTAAATTCATAATTTTGCGACCAGCGCTGTCTGCTCAATACGTGGTAGTCCTTGCTTGCGCATAAACCTCCTTAGAATACACAGTGGGCAGAACTGTGACACCGAACTGTGTAGGCTAACGAGCAATAACGAGATGGAACTTCCTGAACAATTGAGATGTTTCACGTGAAACACTATCTTGCAGTACAGTTGTATAAGGATTTGTCTATGAGTTTAATTAGACATTTGTAGCAGTCTTATTAAGACTTCTCAGTAGGTGGACTAATCATTGATAATAACCATGAATAGAGCTTCGTGCTGATGAGGCGTAGTTAATTTATTGATTCGCGGTTTTTTAAGTTATGCACAATTGAGACCTGACAGATGAATTATCCACATTGTGTTTTGTGGGTCATGATGTGGTGCAGGAAGCGGCAGAATTGCCAATAATCACAAGGCAAAGCTAATAATTTAAGGGGAGGGTCGGTGACAGATCCGGTATTGGACCTATCCACACTTATCCACAGTTATGAACAGTGACTGTGTGTAACTAGCGATTGGTTCTGACATGTCCAACTAGGACGGGAAAATTGATTTGTTATCAAAAGGAGGATGGTTCGTGACCGCATCGAAGAAGGTGAAACCCGTTTCGAGAAATACCTCGGATATCGGTGAGCAAGGTACGCCGAACGCATCAGGTATGGAGTCGGCAACGGATATTCTGAATCGAATATTCGCTGACGGGACAGGTTCGGTGTCAGGTGCGGAAATGGCAGATCTTTCTGCACGCTATCAGGCTTTACGCCAGGCTGAATTCCCTCATCCTTCAAAAACTCGCTTCATTGCCGTTGCAAATCAAAAGGGCGGGGTAGGGAAGACCACAACTACAGTTAATTTGGCATGCGCCTTTGCTGAATTCAATCAGCGTGTGTTGGTCATCGATATGGATCCACAAGGCAACGCTTCTACTGCATTGGGAGTAGCTCATGAGTCCGGGACTCCATCAACGTATGATGTACTTGAAGGCCGTCTTGGGATTGACGACGTTAAGGTAGTTTCCCCTGAATTCCCCAATCTTGAGGTTGTCCCATCTTCCATTGACTTAAGTGGAGCTGAGCTGGAAGTTGCGGATATGCCCAACCGCAATCAGCTAATGAAAAAAGCAGTTGCTGACTATCTTAAAGTCTGCCATCAGCATTATGACTATGTTCTCGTTGATTGCCCACCTAGTCTCGGATTGCTAGTTCTGAACGCCATGTGTTCAGTCAATGAGGTATTGATCCCAGTACAAGCTGAATACTATGCGCTTGAAGGACTGCAACAGCTACTGCATACCATAGGGCTTGTTCAGCAAAGCTATAATCCCTACCTTGTAATCTCGACAATGTTGTTGACGATGTACGATAGGCGAACACTGTTAAGCAAAGAAGTGTTTGATCAGGTCAAGGAACATTATCCAGAGATAGTGCTTAATACGACCATTCCGCGTTCAGTCAAAATCTCTGAAGCTCCCAGCTTCCGGCAAAGCGTTGTCACCTACGACCCTAAAGGAGCCGGCGCTATTGCTTATGAGGAGGCAGCGTTAGAAATCGCCCAGAGATCCAACCAGGTACTGGAACATATTGCTAATAGAAGACAGGGGGAGTGAGGACATGACAAGCCGTTCACGGTTAGGCAAGGGCTTGGGGGCTCTATTCCCCGCTTTGCCAGGTGAAGATGATGAAAACAATGCTGACAATAATAGTCGGCGACAAGATAATAAAGTACCAAATTCAAGCAATAAGCAGCCGATTTTTCAAGGTTTGGGTGCGGAATCAAATGGACAAAAGCGCCTAGAGAAGGACGACACAACAAAAGGCAAGGCAAAATCAGAAAGAAGTACTCAGCATTCGGATCGTGCTGGCTCAGAGCTAGCGGATTCAGCAAAGTCCTCTAAGAGTGGTCGTAAACGTACCAACGCAGGACAAAAGCGAGTCAGTATTTCCAAGTCAATCGCCGACGATGTTTCACGTGAAACATTAACGTCGAAGAGGACCACCAAGCGTCGGTCTGTTCCCTCCATCAGCAGCTTGGAACACCCTAGTGATTTATTCTTTGGCCCTACGACGACGAATGTTTCACGTGAAACATCGTCGATGATGAAATCGAGTGATGCTGTCGACGATAGGACAAAAGAGGCTCGGCAAAGCGTTAACCGTGCAGTTCCTGCTGGCAATGATACTGAGCTAAATAAGGCAGAAGGCAATACCCAAGAGAAGCTGGAACCCGTCCAAGGCGGGTACTTGGCTGAAGTGCGTGTGGACGATATTAGGCCCAACGCACAGCAACCGAGACAGATCTTCGATGAAGATGAACTGTTGGAGCTGTCCCGCTCCATCAAGGAAGTTGGTGTATTGCAGCCGATAGTGGTGCGAAGATCGACTCTTGCAGACTATCCAAGAACAACTGGAGATAAAACAACCTCAGTTGTCAGCGCAGGCAGTAAATCAAAAGCTGTTGACGCTAAGACCGGTGAAGAGCGATCGGGACAGCTTTTAAACCAGAGAGACGTGAATCTGCGGCAAACAACTCATTATGAAATAATAATGGGTGAGCGTCGTTGGCGTGCTACTAGGTTGGCTGGCCTAGATACCATACCTGCAATTGTTAAAACGACGAGCGATGACACCATGTTGCGTGATGCCTTGCTCGAGAATCTCCATAGAGTAGCTCTTAATCCTTTGGAAGAAGCAGCAGCTTATCAGCAAATGATCGATGAGTTCGGCTTGACTCAGGACGGTTTGTCTAAGTCAATTTCTAAGTCCAGACCTCAGATCACCAACACGCTTCGCTTGTTGAAGTTACCCCCCAGTGTTCAGAAAAAAGTCAGCTCAGGTGTGTTGTCAGCTGGACATGCCCGCGCCTTGCTTACTTTACCGGATGAAAAGTCCATGACTGCTTTGGCAGACAAGATCATCGCTGAAGGATTGTCGGTAAGATCTACCGAGGAACTTGTGGCCTTGCAGACCGGACAGGCGAAGAAGAAAGCAAAAAAGCCTAGAGTAAACGCCTGGGCCGATAGTCCTGTACGCCAGGACCTGGAAAGTCACTTTGATACGAAGGTGGCTATTAAGGGGACTAAAAAGCACGGGAAAATAGAAATCGTATTTTCTTCGCCTGAAGATATGGACCGTATTGTTGGCATTCTCTTGGAGAAGGATCAATCCCCAAATAATGGCAATCGTTCGGGCGATAAAGGCTGGGTTTGATCCTATTCTCAGAATGCGACTGCAGGGGTTGCTTAACCAAACCCTGCCGATAAGGCGAGCGATTGCTTCATAGCCCAAACAGGTCCCGTATGAGCTGATGAGCAATCGCTGCATTTGTCTTAAGACCAGAATGATTAAACCATCATTAGTAAGTGCCAGTCACTGTCCAGATATATCTGTGCTGAAAGGCTGTGCGCAATATACCTATGTTGGCAGACTGTTCGGTTCTGAATAACTGCTAACTGATCAGCCAAGTCGTGTTGTCGGTTAACTACATCCGGTCCGATCGGTATCTCAACTGGTTAGCTGTCATGGGTGGATGAGTGCGCCCAAGTGTGGGGTATGTGGTGAGTCGTTGACTAAGCTGGCTATCTAGTTGGGCGTACTGGAGTGGTTGCTTATGTCTGTGCTGTGTGCCGGCTAAGAGGTAAGTCTCCGCTTAGATGTGGTTCTAGAGGAAGCAAGGTTCCTTTCCTGGCAGGGAAGTAGCATATCTAAGCTAGCCAAGGTCTGTAGGATTTTCGACGTGGCGTTGGGGGGGGGGTGGGGTTCTGTAATGTCTCCTTAGCAGAGAGTAGTTATATCAGCAGGAGACGATAGAAAAAGCTGTAGGGTCAGTGATGTTTCTGTTGAGCGGGCTATTTCGTCGTAACCAATAGACAATTAAGAGCAACTGAATAGGCTGCTGAAATAGTCGATAAACGAAGTGCCTGGCAATCTTAAACTGCCAGGCACATAAATTCTTGTTTGCAGGGCGTATCAGGTCTTAACGGTTATCCAAACTCGTAAGATACTCTTGGGCATCCAAGGCTGCACGGCAACCCATGCCAGCAGCAGAGATGGCCTGACGATAGACTTTGTCGGTTACGTCACCAGCGGCAAAGACTCCGGGTGTGGAGGTCTTGGTTGAACCGCCCTTGACCAGGATATAGCCGTCCTGATCCAGGTCGACTTGTCCATTAAAGAAAGCGGTCTGGGGGGTGAATCCGATGGCAACAAAAACTCCATTTGCTGGAATATTTGACTGCTGGCCAGTTGCTGTGTTGCGCACATCCAAAGAGGTTACACCGCTACCGTCACCGTTGATCTGCGTGACGACCGAATCGAGAAGGAAGTTGATCTTGTCATTGGCCTTGGCTCGGTCCACCATGATTTTTGAAGCGCGGAAGCCTTGGCGACGGTGAATCAAGGTGACAGAAGAACCGAAACGGGTCAGAAAGTCTGCGTCACTCATGGCAGAGTCGCCGCCGCCAACGACCACAATCGGCTTATTCTTGAAGAAAAATCCGTCACATGTGGCGCAGTAGGAAACACCTCGCCCAGAAAACTCGCGCTCTCCAGGAATCTCCAATTTTCGATATTGCGAACCAGTGGTGATAACGACTGCTCGAGTTTGGTATTCTTCACCGCCATCGGTAGTGATCCGTTTGATGTCTCCACTCAAGTCAACTGAGACAACATCGTCGTACTCGATCTGAGCACCAAAATGTTCGGCCTGCTCACGCATCTGATCCATCAGATCCGGGCCCAATACCGCTTTTGGGAATCCAGGGAAATTCTCTACCTCTGTGGTGTTCATAAGCTGACCGCCGGGCGTTAGGGCTCCAGCAATCACAAGTGGAGCATATCCGGCTCTGCCAAGATAAATGGCGGCCGTGTAACCTGCTGGTCCGGACCCTATAACAATGGCATCATGAACAGTTTGCTTCATAACGCTACTGTATCCATGCAGGATGACCGGGTCACACGCGGTGGGCGAAAAGGGCGCTACTTATCTCACAGTAGGTCTGTTTCTGACAGAAGCAGGTTATTCTTAAACTATGGAGAAAACCGTGATAGTGGCCATCGTAACCAATCTTGGGACGATTCTGGTGCTGATCTGGTTTATGCTCCGAGTTGATCGGTTACTGCGGGAGCATCCTAGTCATCAAACAGATGATAAGAGTGAGGATGACAGCTGGCATAGCTGGCATTTTTGGAATCCTCCAAGCTCTGATGACAATGAAGACGAGTTGGACGCAGATTCTCCGGTAACAGATAAAAACCTTGTCGCTGATGATGACATGTCAGTTAGGTCTACCGACCGGTATGCATCCTCAACTCAGGAAGAACTTGGTGAAAGTTCCTCGCGCGGATCGAACAAGAGCGAGGAAAGCAGCAGAGATGAGTAAGGCATATTGAGCAAGGCCGAGGACTGCCCAATTGTAGTAGGGTACGGTTTTAATCGCTTGTTTGATCTTATGAAGTATGGCCTTTGAACAAGGATGGATCCCCTTGGATATATTAATCCACTGATTTGCAGAGTATCTATGGGCATTTATCTATGAGTCCTAGAGTGCGTGGGGTGAGCAAACCGCGTCAGCAAGATGGCTTAATAAATGAAATCTGATCGGAAGATGTGTTCTCAGCGATGAGGAAGGACAAATAGGGGTAAATGAACCGGGATAACTATGCCGGTGACCGAATGATAATTTGCAGGTGAAGACTCAACCCTCGCTCGAAGTTCTTGCTGGCACAGTTGAAGTGGCTCGATTCTTGATGACGTAAAAGCAGTAAAGCATACATGCGATTACGCGTACTTTGATGAAATAACTTGGTATAACATCTTCAGCAAAATGAGGCAGAAGTCGTAGTGATTGCAATCCTGCGAGAGTTGTCTTTATTTTCGTTCGACCATATCTTTATTCGACTCGCACTTTTAACGTGCAGGATTCGCTGTCGGCCGTAGACCGTTATACCGTTTGGGGCTCTCGCTGGAGTCATGCCGTAATTTGATCACCCCAGAATGTTTCACGTGAAACATTGGATATCAACTGTGTTTGCATTCAAGGGTGTGGACGAATACGACGGTTTACAGTGAGTTGGATCTCGGAGGATGACCAGTCATTGCAGCATCGGCAATCCATTGGTCTGCGTCGCTTTTGCAAGTCGGGTTGGTCGACAACATAAAAACCGTGATCTGACTGAACATGCTCTTCGATCAATGTCGGCTTTGGCTGAGTAGCAAAAGAGAAGTGGAGAGTATGGCAGAGGTGGGGAGCTGGACATATCGAATAAAGGGCAGGAAATAACCGATGATGAGTGGCGAACAATGAACCACTGCCATTGTATGGCTGGGAAAGAATGCTAATGAGAATCTGGTGCCCGCCCTGTATGCTATCTGCTGCGCCTGTATTGCAATCGGCGTATATTGCAGATCCGCCTGACGCATATTGTACAAATTGCACATCATGCATCAGGCGGACCTTGTACGTGCTAGCCGAACGATAGGCAGAACCAGAGGGGCTTTAAGGTCTCAATCGGTTCGCTTTTGATTCAAAACTGATTGAACCAATGCCGTGTATAGCTCTGGCAGATTGTAGCCAGCGGCCTGGGCTGACTGTGGCAGAAGCGATGTGTCCGTCATACCGGGCGCCACATTGGACTCCAGGAATTGCGGCTGACCTTGGGCATCAACGATGAAATCAGTTCGTGAAATATCGCGGAGCCCCAGAGCCCGGTGAGCGGTCAGTGCGGCATCGCTGACAGCCTGTGTGGTCTTGGCATCCAGTCGGGCTGGAACATAGAACTCTGTCGGGCCAGGTGTGGAACGAGCCTCGAAGTCGTAGGTGCCTGAGGGAGTCCAGATTTCAAGCGGAGGCAGAACCAGGGGGTGTCCGTCAAACTCAAGGATGGACACAGAGACCTCGGTGCCCGTGACAGCCTGTTCAATCAGGGCTACATCACCGTAGGCAAAGCAATTGATCAGCGCCTGAGTGAGCTGGCTCTGTTCAGTCACCATGGTGCAACCCATGGCTGAGCCACCCATGGTGGGTTTGATGAAGAGTGGAAGTCCCAGCGAACCTAGAAGCATATCGATAACGGGTTCGACACCCAGCTCGCGGAACATGGACTCCGGCAGCGTCACGGAATGCGGTGTGTGCAATCCGGCCATGCGGACGACGTTCTTGGCGATGGGCTTGCTCCAGGCGGTCCGGGAGGCCTTGGCCCGGGATCCGATGTAAGGCAATCCGGCCATTTCCAAGACGTCACGGATGGAACCGTCCTCGCCGTTGGCGCCATGCAGCAAAGGCCAGACCAGATCAGGGCGGGTCGACTCGTCGGTCAGGTAGGGAAGGAGCGAGCCATCCATGTCGTGGACGTGGACTGTCCACCCGGCCTCCTCCAGGAATCCCTGAACTCGATGACCCGAGCTGATGGAGACATCGCGCTCATGGCTGAGGCCACCACAGATCACCAGAAGCGACTTATCTGCACGTTTGGTGGCCTTGCTGGCCAGGGAGGTGACATCGTCCATGGTGACTGGCGTGGCCTCACGGATGGAGCGATGTGAGGTCCGCCTGGCTTTTTTGGCCACTTCGCTGGCACCTGTGGCTGAAGTGGTGGTCGCAGTGCTGGTCGGGCTTGCGGCCGTGGTCATCTTCATGCTCGCGGTTGTCTTGGCCTTGCTGGTTGCCACGGTTTTGCCGCCGGTCTGTTGCCGAGGTGTCTTGCTGTGCTTGGCCGCCATGATTCAGCCCCTTTTCTTGTCGTTGTCAGGCTCGAACAGCCGGACGGTGGCGAGTTCGTTCTCGATGACTGTGGACAGTCTGCGTATTCCTTCTCGGATCCGATCGGGAGTGGGGTAGCAGAAGGACAGGCGCATATGATCCGCGCCCTCCCCGTTATCGTAGAAGGCTGTGCCTGACACGTAAGCCACCTTGGCGGTGATCGCTCTGGGCAGCATGTCCTTGGCGTTGAGCCCCTGGGGTATCTTCAGCCAGATGTAGAAGCCACCCTTGGGCTTCAGCCATGAGCAGTAGGGCAAATATTCCTTCAAAGCCTCGTCCATGGCATCGCAGCGTTCCTTGTACATTCCCCGGTAATCGTTGATCTGCGATTTCCAGTCGAAGTTGTCCAGATAGGTGGTGATGGTCATCTGGCTCATGTTGGAAGGACAAAGGATGGCTGACTCGTTGGCCAGAACCAGCTTCTGTCGGATGCCAGGGGGCGCAACCATCCAGGCCACGCGCATGCCCGGGGCGATGATCTTGGAGAAGCTACTGAGATAGACAATGCCCTCGGAATCGTAAGAGCGCAGGGCCGGATAGGTCTGGCCGTCGAAGGCCAGTAGTCCATAAGGATTGTCCTCGACAATAAGCACATGGTACTTTCTGGCGATCTCGATAACTCGCGGCCGCCGCTCGACACTCATGGTGGCGCCGGCGGGATTGTGGAAGTTGGGCACGGTGTAGAGGAACTTGACCGCTTTGCCTTGACGGCGCTGCTCAAGAATGGTCTCTTCCAGAGCCTCGGGAATCAGTCCGTCTCCGTCCATGGCCACGTTGACCACATCGACCTGAAAGGACTGGAAGACGCCCAGAGCGCCCACATAGTTGGGTGCCTCAGCCAGCACCACATCGCCGGGGTCGCACATGATTCTTGTGATCAGGTCCAGTCCCGACTGGGAGCCGTTGACGATGACCACGTCATCCGGCTGGACGTCCTTGATGCCTTCCAGCTCCATGATGGGCAGCACGTCCTCGCGCAGATGGGGATCGCCCTGTGCTGACCCATACTGCCAGGCCACCTGGCCCTTGCTCCGCAGCATGTCGCCAAGCTGGTCGGCCAGTTTATCGAAAGGCATCCGGCCCAGGTAGGGCATGCCGCCGGCCAGAGAGACCACCTCGGGTCGATTGGCGACAGCGAAGAGGGCGCGAATTTCGGAGGCGCGCATCTGCTCGGCTCGTGCTGCATAGGAGCTATACCAAGGATCGTTCTTGATGACCTTGGGTGCGATATTGGGATCATCCGCCATGACTGACTTCCGCCTTCCTGCCGCCGTTGTCTAAGGAAACTGTATTACCTGCAAGGGCTTTGTTGGAGGAAAAATCCAACACATTACCATTTCGGTACACCCATGGTCGGAACCCCGCCTGGGATTCCTTCCCATTTTCCAGGAACTTTCAATCCTAGCTGCTTTGAGGATCGGCAACAGCAAGACAGCAGCAAGAATGGACAGCCAAGTGTTCCAGCCAGGGACGTGTGGAGGACCTGCTTAGAAGGCCTGGACGGACGTGAAGCGTAGGGAGTTGCCCGGCATGCCGTCCATGGGCACCCAGACGACCAGATCCTGGGTCGTGACCGGCTCACGCAGGGTGACCTGGGTGGTGCCCGAGGGATCGAAGCTGAAGTCGGCCAGCGGCTGCCCCTGGTTGGGCTGGGCTGCTGTGGAGTTCGCGTAGATCTGGGCATGGCCGCCGCTCTGAGGCATGACGATGGTCAGGCGGGAGACTTCCTCCGGTTTGGTCAGGTGCATGTACCATCCGAAGCCCTGCAGGCCGGCGGGCTTGTTCAGGAAGAGCTGCCGATCCGACTGATAGGCTGTGGTGTTCTTGGGCTTGGGCGGATTGGGAACCTTCTTGGCCACCTTGTCAGCATGGCTGACCTTGTCGGTCCCGGCCTTGGCCTTGCCGTTGGTCCTGGCCTTGCCATTGTTGGAAGTCGTCGCCTCCTCGTCCCCATCAGTCCCACCGGGGAAGGGGACGTTGGACATGACCGGCCAACCGCCCTCCTCCTTGCCGACCTTGGGTCGGGAGCCGGAGATGGTCGAGATCGCCCACACCAAGGCCACTACGATGATTGCGGCCGCTACGGCAATGACTACGGAACGAGTCGTGAAACGACCGAATAGACGCGTGTCGGCCATGTCTGTCTCGTCATCCAGATCCTCGTCTTGGCTATCGTCCGGAAGTTCCGAATAGGTCACCGGCGCTGGCATGGAGTGAATTTCGGGCGTGAAGCTGGGGGGCAGAGGCTCCATGACCGTGGTCTGCTGCTCTTCTTCGTCAAAATCGCGCTTCTTGGAGGATCGGGGCGCTCGTTCGGCATCCTGATTCGAGTGGTCATTCTGCCGCTCTTCGTATGTCTGATCGGTCGAGCCGCTGGCCACGCGCGCATGGGTCCTGTCGTGTGCCTCGGCGTCATCCTCGCGCCGGGCATGTGTACTCTGTGGGACGGTCTGTGAGGCGGTCCGGCTGGATGCTGCCCTGGCCTGACGACCGCCGGTCTCATCGCTTTTCTCGTTGCTGGACTTGTCGAAGTCCCACTGGGTGAAGCCGCGCTCCACGGGGTTGTCTGCGGTCACGCCGCTGCCGCTGATGGCCTCGGGCGGCCGATGCTGATCGTCTCCCACGGTCGGCATCCGCCCGGTCACTGCCCTGGACTCCTCGTCATTCAAGGCAGCGGGCCTGGCAGTCGTCGTCCTGAGTGCGCTCACATCCATGGCCGCGGTCTTGCGGGAGCGGCTGCTCAAGGAGCGCAGCCGTTGACGTTCGTCGAAGAGCGAGAAGAGGTCGGTGTCCGTGTCTTCGGGATTGAGCATCTCGATTTCGCTCCGGCCGGGGAAGAGCAGTTGGTTGGTCTTCCAGTGCGGCTCATTATGGGTCACAGTCTGTGCGGCAGGCAGGGCTGAGGAGGTCAGCCCATCGGGCAGGGGCAGTACATCCTTGGGATCCACCGGTCTCAGAGCCACGGTCTCGATGGAGGCGCGGCCGTCCATCTCAGGCCAGATCAGATCACTGTCGGTCAGCTCCTCGGGAGGGATCCAGGGACTGAGCAGTGCCGACAGCTCGGCCAGGGTGACCAGGGGCACCGGCTTGGCCCCTTGATCATCAGTCAGTCCCAGTCCGCGCATGCAGATGATCCTGAACTCCCCGGGTGTGTGTTTGGGGAGCGCTTGCAGGCTGGGCTGTCGTCCGTCTTGGTCGGGTCGGCGGGTCAGCATGGCGTAGAGCACGCCAGCCAGTTCGCGTATGGCATGCTCCTCGTCAGCCAATCCCGTCTCGTTCGGGACTGACGGGTGCGCGATCATAGGCGAGATGGGGGCATCGGCCAGGGTGATAGAGGCCGGCGCCAGCCTGATGGTACTGGTTGAGACTGCATAGTCGACCATGCCGGCGGCATGCAGGGTGCGCATGGCCTCGGTGACCTCACCCATGATGGTGCCTATGGCCCGGTCGCTCAACGTCTCGCCGGCGGGCCCGTGCATGTAGTCCCTCAGGGACATGCCGGCATCGGGAGCGGTGACGATCAGGGAGACCCCATCCCTGGTGTGCAGCTGGTAGACCGGAGTGAATCGGCGGTCCTTGCTCAGCGCCAGGCCGGAGGCGTTGACGTTGATCAGATCCGTGCAGGTCGAATCGCCGGCGATAAAGAGCTGGCAGTCCCTGTCCAGCACCTTGTCCTTGGCCCGCCAGACGCTCAAGCCGTTGGCACGGCGGAGCAGGGTGACCAAGGTGTATCTGCCGAGGATGGTGTCTCCGATATGCGCGTTCATGCTTGCCGAGCTCTCATCAGAAGTGGGGCGTCGCCCGTAGTTGGCGACGCCGTGGTGGACCGTGCTGTTCCTAGGCTCAATCCTAACGGGTTGCGGGGCCGGAGGGGCCGGAGGGGGCCCGGCTGTCGCGGATTCTCCATCAGTGCCATGCTCGCGGGTCTCTTCGAAGTTCTCCAGAGCCGCGTCCATGCCAGGCTGGGTGGAATCAGGAGAGGAGGAGTGCACCACCCTGACCGAGCGGTCGGCCAGCCGGGAGGGCCGTCCGTCCAAGGCGTCTAGGCTGCGGACAGGATGTCGGGCCGTCCTGCCTAGACGGCGGGCCAGGTCGATCATGAGCTGGGTGAATTCCTCGGTGCGTAGCGCAACCAGGGTCACGGCGTAGATGGCCGCTGTCAGCAGGGTGATGACCACGCAGATAAAGAGCGCCTGTACCCAGCTCATGTGGCCCTGCCGGTCCTGGACCCAGGCACCGACCAGGCGGGTCAGCGGAGTCTTGACCGTCAGGGAGGCCGCCAGTGCCAGACCCGCCGCTAGGAAAGCCTTGGCGTAGGTGCCAAGGATGCGTCGGCCATCCAAATATCCCTGGAAGGGCCTGCGCAGCATGCCCGCCAGCATGGGGAAGCTGAGGATGTTGCTCAAGGACAGGCTGAGTCCCACCAGGGCCGCCCAATAACGGGGAGGGGCCAGGCGGATGGATGCCAGGACCAACACCACCTGGATAGTGTTGGAGACGGCCGCGAAGATGAAGGGATGCCGTCCGTCCTCGAAGGCGTAGAAGGTGCGCTGAATGAGCAGGAAGGCGCTCATGGGCACCAGCCCCAGGGATAGACCTATCAGGGGTCCCGAGATCAGGACTGCCTCGTGGACGCCCACGGAGGGCAGCAGGGCACGGGTGATGGGCACAGGAATGGCCAGCATGACCGCAGTGAAAAAGAACATCATCAGCCCGACATTGCGCAGGGCCTGGCTCAGATCCTCGCGGGCATCCCCAATGCGGCCGTCCGAAACCGCCTTGGACAACTTGGGGAAGATGGCCGTGCTGACGGAAACGGCCACCAGGGAGTATGGCAGGATGAAGAGGGTGTAGGCGTTCTGGTAGGAGCCGTTGCCGGCGATGTCCAAGGGGTTGCCCTCCAGGGGGGCGCCATTGTTGATGCGGGCGTTGATCACGTTGGCCAGCTGGTCGATGACCACCACACCCATGCTCCAGGCCGCCACCGATCCCATGGATCGCAGGCCGATGCCCCGCAGACCCCAGCGCGGTCGATAGCGGAAGCCGCTCATGATCAGGGGGATGAAGAGGACCAGCGCTTGGAAGGCCACTCCCAGGGTCCAGGCTCCGGCGGTCAGGGCCACCTTGCCGTTGTCCCAGAAACCCACCGGCTGACTGCGGGCGTTGCCGAACAGAAGAATGAAGACCAGGAAGCCAAGGCAGCTGATCAGATTGGCGCCCACCGAGCTCCAGGCGTATGCGGTGAACCGGCCCTTGGCGGCCAGGATCTGACCAAGTACCGTGTAGAGCCCGTAGAAGAAGACCTGGGGCATGCACCAGAGGGTGAAGGAGTTGGCCAGAGCGCGCTGTGCGGGGTTCCACTTGGAGTTCAGATAGATGGTGGTCAGCACCGGGGTGCCCAGCATCAGCAGCAGGGTCAGCAGGGCCAGGAGAACCATGGCGACGGTGATCAGCTTGTTCAGCCGGTCAGCCGCGTCCCTCTCCTTGAGGGTGCGTACGATCTGCGGGACCAGGACGGCGTTGAAGATGCCACCCGAGATCAGGGTGAACATGACCTGGGGGATCATGGCGCCGGTCTGGTAGGCGTCGGCTGCGATCCCGGTGGTGCCGATGGCGGCTGCCAGCAGGATGGTGCGGATCTGACCGGTCACCCGGGAGGCCGCGGTGCCCGTGGCCATGATGGCGGAGTTGCGCCCTACGGAGCTCATTCGTCCGGGTCCTTCGTGCGGTGGAACTGCCGCCAGAGCCCCAGGAGCCCAAGGAGCACGGCGAAGACAATGATGAGCAGGCCGCTCATGTCGCTCAGGCGCAGATTGCTGGTGATCTGAGCCCGGCGCATCTGACCGAAGGGACGGCCCTGGCTGTCCAGCAGGCCGATGTCCACGTTGGCCCTGCCGGCAGTCGCCACTCTGACCTTAAAGGTCACTTGGGCCTCGGATCGGGCGGGAATGACCACATCCGCCAGGCGCGAGGTGACGATCTCCATGGAGTCGGTTCGTGCGCTGATGCGGGCGTGGACCGGGTAGGGATGGCTGTTGCTGACGGTGACGGGCATGGAGGCCGTCTCGCTGACCACGTTCAGGGACTCGCTGGGCGTGATGCTGATGCCGTCCAGGAGCCGGTGGGATATGGCGCCGGCCTGATCGGCCAGGCCGGCGGCGGCTGGGGTTCCGCCCAGGGACTTCAGGGCTAGATCATCGTGGGCTGTGGTCAGTCGGTTCAGCCACTGGTGTGGATCCTTGGGCTGGCGGGCGGTGGTGTCAGCATCCTGTCGGGCCAAGGCCTGGCTGTCGGCCTTGCCGGCCGTGGCGCTGGCAGAGGGCTGGGCGGTCTGCTGATCGTCGGCCAGAATGGAGGAGGCGAACCGGTCGATGTCCGCCCTGCTGGCGATCAGGGAGTCCAAGGTGGCTGCCGAGCTGTCACCATGTTTGGCGCCGCCCTGACCGTCATCGGCTTCGAGGGCCTTGAGCAGGCCAGATGAGCCGCCGGTGAAGTCGGGTGCTCGCATCAGATTGTCCATGGGTTCCAGGTGGATCCAGGGAGCGTGCTCCAGCTCGGTCATGATCCTGTCCGCATGCTGAGTGTCCTGATCGGCATCGAAGCAGACCATAAGGGAGCGCTCGGCGTAGGGCTGTTCCATCTGATAGAAGGCGCTCTGGGCCATGAAGCGTGCCGTCTGCCCCGCCTGGGTCTGCTCCCCGGTGGCCCGCGTGGAGCTGGGGTTGCCCCTGGCCAGGTTGCTGAGTTCGCGCTGGGCCGACAGGACGGTCACCTGTCCGGCCTGGGTGTCGATGGTGTACTTGCCGGTGTGAGCGGAGGTGCCGGCTCCTACCTCGAAGCCCTGCGGGGCAATGACCGTCTGGTAGCCGGCGCGGCGGGCTGCAGCGATGGATTCCATGGTCCACTCCTGCCTGCCCTGCCAGGCGTATGTGCCGGAAGCGGCATCAGTATAGAGCTTGGTTGCAGTCTGGGCGCTCCAGGACTCGGGGGTGACTCCGGCCTTGGCATAGCGATCCTGGTTCTGGGAGGCGTATCCGGTGATGTCGAAGTCGGCTGGCTGGATCAGCCCCTGGATCTTGGGACGGTTGGTGAAGGCGGACAGGTAGACCGGATCGCCCAAGGCCTGCAGGGCCCCGTGCTTAGCCAGCAGCTGACTCTGATCTTCCTGGCGGCGGCTCCCTTGACGGGTCAGTGTCACGCTCTGGTCTTCATCCTTGCCCGGGTCTGACTCGGATTCGGTACCTGGCTGGGTCATCAGCGCTGTCATGGCCTTGTCGTCAATGTTCCAGTCCGAGGAGATCAGCGGCATGACCATGGTCAGAGACAGTGCAGGGGTGCCAGCAGTGGGCAGTCCATCCCATGTCCGGGTTAGAAAGGTGAACACGTCGCCCAGAACCCGATTCTGACCGTCGCTTAGGGAAAGCCGGATGGGTTTGGGCCCCCAGCTGGTCATCTTCTTGATCGCGCCTTGATCAGCCGGCAGATTGACTGCAACCTCAGTGCTCTGCCCGGCCGGGATTGTCGGTACGGTCTGTGTAGCCAGCACGTCCGGGGTGGGGATGCGGGCGTGGCCTTCGGACCAGGCCTGCATGTCGGCCCGGGAGCTGAAGGAGTACAGGGCACTGGTGGACACGCTCAGATGGGCATTTTCCATAGGCTGGTTCGCGGTGTTGGTCACCGTAGCGCGCAGGGCATAACCGGATTTGTCAGTCACCACAGGCGTCGACCAGCGCAGAGCCACCTCGGCCGAGTTCTGATGATTGGGGGCAGCCAGTGCCGGTGTTGGTAGCCAGGGAGTTATCACCAGGGCTAGCAGGAGGACGATCGCCGGCAGGATTCGAGCCCACCCGGCCCATCGATTGAAGGCATGGGTGCGCTGGCTGGTGCGCCCGCTCGGGCGCAGGGGGGTCTGGATCATGGCTGTTTTTTGTACTTCCTCGCGTAGAGCCAGGCTATTTTACGCTCATTAGGATAACTGAGCACCGAGGTCAGGTCGGAAAAGTCCACCCAGATGGCATCTTCGGCCTCGTGATCAGGGTCGCCCTCCACGCTCAGGGATCCGCCGATCATCCGCAGGACGAAATGGTGGACCAGCTTGTGGACCCGTTGGTTGGTTCCGGTGAACCAGTAGTCGATGGTGGCGATGGAGTCGGTCACCCTGCCCAGTATCCCCGTCTCCTCGTGGACCTCGCGCACGGCCGTCTGCTCGGGTGTTTCCCCCTTCTCTATATGCCCCTTGGGCAGACACCATTCCAGGTGGCCCGAGCGGGAATGCCGGGCGATGATGGCCACCCGGTCATGCCGGTCGAAGATCAGCCCACCCGCCGAATATTCGCGCACCACAGGCAGATCCTGGGCATCCAGGGAGGCGAAAGTGGAAGGACCGGAAGCGTGTTTGTGCCGGGGCATGAGGGCAGGCGTGGGAGCATCATCCTCGGTCTGTATGCGCTCGCGAACCTGCGGATCCAGGCGTTCGCTTACAGTCTCCACTAGGTGGTCCCGCCCCTGCTGTCCGCGGGCATGGGTGCCCGCAGAGTCGGCGCTATGTGCAAGCATGCGCGCCATGTCCGCGGGCGTAATCATACTCCAACTCTACGTAAGGTAATGTGCAGGTGGGGTAACGGTATGCTAGTAGGCGCATCAACTCCGTAGGAAAGGGTGAGCGTGGATTTCCAAGTCTGGCCGGAGGCCATCGAGCTCGGGCGCCTCTTCGCCGAGCAGGGATATGAACTGGCGTTGGTAGGGGGTCCTGTACGCGATCTGCTCCTGCACCGGCCCTCCCATGACCTGGACTTCTGCACCTCGGCCCGGCCCGAGCAGTTCGAGCCCATCCTGCGTCACTGGGGGTCGGGCTTCTGGGATATGGGGCGCAAATTCGGTACCCTGGGCGCGCTTCGCCGGCGTCCAGACGGCACCGAGGTCAAGGTGGAGGTGACCACCTACCGGCGAGACACCTACGATCCCGACTCCCGCAAGCCCGAGGTGGACTATGGGGACAACCTTGAGGGCGACCTTTCACGGCGTGACTTCACCGTCAACGCTATGGCTCTGCGGGTGCCCGACCTGGTCTTCGTAGACCCCTACCGGGGGGCCAACGATCTGGCCAAGCAGGTGCTGCGGACCCCGGTGGATCCCCGCCAATCCTTCGATGACGACCCCCTGCGGATGATGCGGGCCGTGCGGTTCGTGGCCCAGTTGGGATTCACCATCGCACCGGAGACAGCCGAGGCCATCACCCGCATGACCGAACGAATCAGCATCGTTTCGGCCGAGCGGATTCGCGACGAGCTGACCAAGCTCATGCTGGCCGACCACCCCGTCCGGGGCATCGAAGCCTTGGTGCAGTCCGGCTTGGCCGACATCGTTCTACCCGAGATCCCAGCCCTGCAGCTGGAGATCGACGAGCATCACCGGCACAAGGACGTCTTCGAGCACACCCTGATGGTGGTGGACCGGGCCATCGCCCTGGAGACCGGACCTGACGGACCTGTGCCTGCTCCGGACCTGACCCTGCGTCTGGCCGCCTTGCTGCACGACATCGGCAAGCCCGCCACCAGACGCTTTGAGCCCGGTGGCAAGGTGAGCTTTCATCATCACGACGCGGTCGGGGCCCGGTTGGCCCGCAAGCGCCTCAAGGCCCTGCGCTTCGACCACCATCTGATCGCCGACGTCTGCGATCTGATCTCCATGCACCTGCGTTTCCACGGCTATGTGGACGAGCGTTGGACCGATGCGGCCGTACGCCGCTACGCCCGGGAGACCGGTCCGCTTTATGAGCGGCTCAATCGCCTGACCCGGGCCGATGCGACCACCCGCAACAAGCGCAAGGCTCAGGTCTTCTCCTCCGCCATGGACGAGTTGGAGGACAGGGTGGCTCAACTGCGTCGGCAGGAGGATCTGGATGCCATCCGGCCCGACTTGAATGGACAACAGATCATGCAGATTCTGAACCTCAAGCCGGGACCGCAGGTGGGACGCGCCTATCAGCACATGCTGGACTACCGCCTGGATCAGGGCCCGGTCGACCAGCAGACAGCCGAGCAGGAGCTGCGGGACTGGTGGCAGAGCCAGAGCTAGGGCCAGGCCTGGTCCGCCTTCTGCAGGTTCGGCTGCCGCCGGATTATATGTGGAAGATGCTTGCCGGGTCATCAGGTGCCAGGCTGGTATTGGCTGTGATTGTTGTGTGGCCCGGACTGTTGCTTACTTGTGTGAAGTGTTCATGCTGTCTGTCGTGCGGGCCTGCTTTTGGCGGCTTTTGGCGGCTATGGCGGCTCCTGCAGTGAGCAGTCCTGTGGCGAGCAGAAGGAGCATGCCGTCGCCTCCGGTCAGGGGCAGGCTGGCGATGGCCAGGTACCGGTAGGTGTTGCCCTTGTCGGTTTCCTGCTGTTTGCCGTCCTGGGTCCAGTCGATGGCCACGGGCACCAGCCCCGGCGTGTAAGGGGGAGTGGTCACCTTCCAGGTGCCGTCGGGGCTGGGCTTGAGGTCCTTGCCTGCGGCGAGGCACGTGCCCTGCTCCTGATTCTGGCCGAAGCATACGCTGGTGGTCTGCGGCTCTCCGGGGAAGCCGACCGGTCCCGGCCTGTTGGCCGGCCAGGCGTTGGAGGGGGCGCGCCCCAGCTGACCGTTGCCGTTGTTTCCCCAGGTGTAGAGCTGGCCGTCGGAGCCGATGGCTGCGGAATGATACCATCCCACGCCGGATTGTTTCCAGGCGAATCCCTTGGGCGCCCCCTGGGGCTTGCTGACCAGGGTCGGCGTCTGCCGGTCGGTGGTGGTGCCGTCACCCAGCTGGCCGCTGATGTTCCATCCCCAGGCGTACAGGTTTCCATCGGATCCGGAAGCTACAGAATCACCGTCGCCAAGGCTGGGTTGTGCCCAAGTGAATCCATTGGACTTCGCGATCTGAATTGGCGTCTGCCGGTTGGTGGTGGTGCCGTCGCCCAGCTGGCTCTCGGAGTTTCTTCCCCAGGTGTACAGGCCGCCGTCGGAGCCGATGGCCGCGGAGTGATGTTCGCCTAGGCTGGCTTGTGTCCAGATGAATCCTTCTGGCGCTCCTTGGGGCTTGCCGATTTGCACTGGCGTCTGCCGGTTGGTGGTGGTGCCGTCGCCCAGTTCGCCGTACTGGTTGTCTCCCCAGGTGTAGAGGCTGCCGTTCGAGCCGATGGCCGCGGAATGCCAGCCGCCTAGGTTGACCTGTTTCCAGGTGAATCCTTCAGGTGCGTCTTGGGGCTTACCTATCAGGACTGGTCTGTTCTGGTTGGTGGTGGTGCCGTTGCCGAGCTGGCCATATTCGTTGTACCCCCAGGTGTAGAGGCTGCCGTCTGAGCCGATGGCTGCGGAATGAAAGCCACCCAGGCTGACCTGTTTCCAAGTGAATCCTTTGGGTGCCCCATCGGGCTTGTTGACCAGGACTGGTCTGTTCTGGTTGGTGGTGGTGCCATCGCCCAGCTGGCCACTGCCGTTGTCTCCCCAGGCGTACAGGTTGCCGTCTGAGCCGATGGCTGCGGAATGCCAGCCGCCGAGGATGACCTGTTTCCAGGTGAACCCGTCCGCCGCACCCTGAGGCTTGTTGACCAGGGCCGGCCTGCTCCGGCTGGTGTTGGTGCCGTCGCCCAGCTGTCCGTCGTCGTTGCCTCCCCAGGTGTAGAGGTTGCCGTCTGAGCCGATGGCTGCGGAATGGTTGTAGCCCAGTCTGATCTGGTTGAATCTGATGCCTCGCTGTGCGGGCGGAGTCAGGGTCACCTCGGTGCCGCCGGTCTCGGGCCCATGGTCCGGGCTGATGGACCAGTGCTGCGTGTCTTCCCTGGTCCAGTGGGCGGTCAGGGTGGTGTCATGGGTGACTGGTTGGCTGAAGTCGTAAGCGACATCGCCTTGGAACCAGCCGTCGAACAGGCAGCCTTCGGCCCTCGGGTCCGGGTAGGGGCGTTCCGCCTGCCCGTCCTGGGTGACGGACTGGCTGGGGGGCATGCCCGTGGGGGCGGGGCAGGAATCGTTTTTGGAATTGAAGCCGACTTGGTATTGGGGGGCGATGTACGTGTATTGCAGGTGATCGTCCGGCTGCGGCCCGTTCCGGCTCCAGCCGACCGTCACGTCCACGCCCCCCGGCTCATGCTTGGGCGTGGATGCCTGCCAGGTGCCGTCTTGGTTGGCCGTGATCCCTGTGGCCTTGGCCTGGCCGAACAGGACGCTAGTGGGAGTGAGGGCGCCGGGGAAGTTGACCATGCCCGGCCTGTTCCAGCTGGTGGTGGTGCCGTTGCCCAGCTGGCCGTTGCCGTTGACTCCCCAGGTGTAGAGGTTGCCGTCCGAGCCGATCGCTGCGGTATGGTTGCATCCTGGGATCGTGTATTTCCAGGTGAACCCGGCGGGTGCGCCTTGAGGCTTGTTGACCAGGATTGGCCTGCCCCGGGTGGTGTTGGTGCCGTCCCCCAGCTGGCCGTTTTCGTTGCTTCCCCAGATGTAGAAGTTGCCGTCCGAGCCCAACGCCTCGGTATGCCAGTCGCCTAGGTTGACCTGTTTCCAGGTGAATCCGGCGGGTGCGCCTTGGGGCTTGTTGACCAGGGTCGGCGTGTGCCGATCGGTGTTGGTGCCGTCGCCCAGCTGGGTTCTGTAGTTTTGCCCCCAGGTGTACAGGTTGCCGTCCGATCCGATTGCCGCGGAATGCTGCCAGCCTATGCTGACCTGTTTCCAGGTGAATCCGGCGGGTGCACCTTGGGGCTTGTTGACCAGGGTGGGCGTGTGCCGGTCGGTGGTGGTGCCGTCGCCCAGTTGGCCGCTGAAGTTCCATCCCCAGGTGTAGAGGTTGCCGTCCGAGCCTATAGCTCCGGAATGATTGCAGCTAAGGCTGGCCTGTTTCCAGGTGAATCCTGCTGGCGTGCCTTGGGGCTTGTCGACCTTGATCGGCCTGGTCTGGTTCGTGGTGGTGCCGTTGCCCAGCTGCCCATACTGGTTGTTTCCCCAGATGTAGAGGTTGCCGTCCGAACCGAATGCTGCGGTACTCAAGTCGCCTAGGGTGAATTGTTTCCAGGTGAATCCTGCTGGCGTGCCTTGGGGCTTGTCGACCGGGGCCGGTGTGTTCCGCTTGGTGGTGGTGCCGTCGCCCAGCTGGCCGCGGCCGTTTTGGCCCCAGATGTAGAGGTTGCCGTCCGAACCGAATGCCGCAGAATGGTCCCAGCCTATACTGACTTCTTTCCAAATGAATTTTTCCGGCGTGCCCTCGGGCTTTTTGACATGGACTGGTGTGGACCGGTTGGTGTAGGTGCCGTCGCCCAGCTCGCCGGCGCCATTGTCTCCCCAAGTGTAGAGGTTGCCGTCCGAGCTGATGGCCGCGGAATGAAGGCCGCCCATGCTGAGCTGGCTGAGTCTGATGCCGCGTTGCGCGGGCGGGGTGAGGGTGACCTTGGCGCCCCCGGCTATGGGCCCTTGGCTGGGGCTGATGGCCCAATGGCCGTCTCCCTTGGTCCAGTGGGCGGTGAGGGTGATGCTACCGGTGACGGGCTGGGTGAAGTCGTAGGCGACGTCGCCTTGGAACCAGCCGTCGAACAGGTATCCGTCCCTGGTGGGGTCGGGGCTGGGCCGACTGGCCTGGCCCCCGTCGGGGATGGTTTGGCTGCCAACGCTGCCGCCGCCTGCTGTATTGAAGCTGACCGTCCAGGCTGCGTAGGACCGGGCCTGGGCGCCGGCAGCATCGCCGGCAGTGTCGAGCGTGGGTGAGGAAGGTATCGGGGTCGTGTGGCTCAGGGGTGAGGACGCTGGCAGGGGTGAGGACGTTGGTGGTGAAGACGTTGGTGGGGAGGACATTGGTGGGGAGGAGGACGGCGATACGGCCTGCGGGCTATCATCCCCCTGCTGTTTATCTAGGGTGGTGGGCGTGGCTGCTCCGGATGGGCTGCCGGTGCTCCCGGCCAAAGCGGGTGTGCAGGACAGGGCTAGGAGAAAGGCTAGGGCGGCGGCTGCCATGCCCGAACGTTGACGCATGATGAGTCGACCCCCTTCTTCGCAGAGTCTGCTACAACATCCCCCAGACATCGCACTCAAAACTGCACCAAAAAGCTGTACTAAGAAACTGTATCAAGCGCGCAAACACCCACCAACCAAGGGTATTACACTCCCTACCATACCACGGGTGCAAACGCCTCCGGTTGAAGGTTCTACAACAGCCGGGTCCGCGCTCCTGGGCGGGATGCCAGGCCGGCAACATTGCTGCGGTGTCAGGCCTTGGGAGCCTTGGGCAGGTTCTTCAGGGAGGAGGGGTCAGCCAGGCAGCCTTTGATGGCTTTGATGTTACGGCCTACGACAGAGGTGCTGTCCTCGTCGTTCAGATCGGTAAAGGTTGCCCCGATGACCACATCGATCAGATCGTCGCTGCGGTCGTCCATGACCAGAACGGCATCGTTGAATTGGGACCCCACCGTGTAGCCGCGATCAATGGCCGAGGCGCCAAAGCGTATCTGGGTGCGCGCTGTCTCGGTCTTGCCCGGATAGTCTGCCACATCCTGCATGTTGAATCCCCGATTGCGCAGGGCCGACGCCAGGGCAGTGGCCAGACCGGACTTGTTGGTTCCGTTGAGCACCCGCACACGGATGTCGGGGTGGTTGACCAGCTTGGACTTGTCGGGCGGACAGGGCACGGCGACCCCATAGTTGGGTTTGGCGATGGTGGCGTGTTTGGCGGTATGCCCGATGGATCCGAAGATGATCAGACCACAGATGACCAGGATGACCACTAGGGCGCTGACGGCTATAGTGAAGACCATCTTCTGCCGCCGTCGTACGAACTGCCTGCGGGCCTCGCGTTCGTCGAGTGGTTCGGGATTCGTCATGTTGCCTACTCTACTGTCCATGGGTGACTCGCAGGGGAACCATCCTGGGCAGGACTGGCGAGTCAGCCTCAATGATTCGGTCCACGGCATTCTGCTCCCGCCAGAGTCTTATCAGTGTTGCCGCCTGGTCCAAGTGAGGAACCATAGCCACCACCGATGGGCCAGATCCCGAGACGAAAGCTGGCCCTGCTCCTGCCCGCCGGGCCAGATCCAGAGCCAGGAGCGAGCGTGGGTGAAGAGCGCAGGCGGTTTTTTGCAGGTCGTTCAGGTCGCCGGGGCTGGGGCCGATCGCGTCGAAAGCCTTGTATACCTGGGCCGTGCTCAGCTGATCTTCATAGGCGCCGATCAGCAGGCGGCCGGTCAGTCCGGCATTGCGCAAACTTCGAGCTTCTGCGCCAGCCGGATCCAAAGGCTCCAGAACCTGGCCGAAACCCGAGCCGTGGCTGAGACCACCATGCAGGCAGAAGGGCAGGTCTGCGCCCAGCCCGGCGGCGATCTCATCCAGTTCAGCTGCGCTCAGCCCGAGCTCCCAGAGCCGGTTCAGGCCCAGCATGGTTCCGGCCGCATCCGTGGAGCCCCCGGCCAGACCGGCACCCACCGGTATTCGCTTAATGATGCGGATGTCCACATCCGGCTGGTGCCCGGTGGCCTGGGTCATGGCTAGGAGGGCCTTGACGGCCAGGTTTGCATGGGGATCAGCGTCATCGTCAGCCAGATCACCCAGATGCTCGCCCTCCATGTGCAGCCTGAAACCGCTGCCAGGTTCTCTTGGACGCAGCTCCACTCTGTCCAGGATGCTTACGGCGCTGTAGATGGTGTCCAAGCGGTGACGGCCACCCCAGTCCGCCCGGGCGGGTCCGACCCGAAGCAGCAGGTTGATCTTTGCCGGGCAGTCCAGGGCGATCCCCTCCCTGCCGACAGCCGGGCTCACGCGGCCACCTCGCGGCCGGCCCGCTCCAGGGCGGCGAATTCCGCAATGGTCATGGTCTCTCCACGTCGGCTCGGATCGATACCTGCCACTTTGAAGGCCTCGGGAGACACCAGGCCCTTCAGGGCAGCATGCAGGGTCTTGCGGCGCTGGCCGAAGGCAGCGTCGATCAGAGCGAAAACCCGAATCCGCGTTCGCTCGTCCTCGCCGATGTGTCCTTCCTCGTTACGGACAAAGCAGACCAGTGCCGAGTCGACATTGGGAGCAGGCCAGAAGACGTGACGTCCGATCCTTCCCGCTTGGGTGGCACGGCCGTACCAGGCCAGTTTCAGGCTGGGGGTGCCGTAGACCTTGGAACCCGGGCCAGCTGTCAGACGATCCGCCACCTCCTTCTGGACCATGACCAGGAACCGGTTCAGATTGGCGAACCGGGCCAGGAGGGTCAGGATGATGGGAGTGGCCACGTTGTAGGGCAGGTTGGCTACCAGGGTCAGGTCGTCGGTTCTGCCCGCGTCGCCTGCCAGCTGAGGAGTCAGGGTCAGGGCATCCCGGTTGATCACGGTCAGCCGATCCAGGGCTTCCGGCATGCGTTGGCTGACGGTCTGAGGCAGGCGCCGGGCCAGCCCGGAGTCGATCTCGTCGGCGGTCACCAGACAGCCTGCCTCCAGTAGCCCCAGGGTCAGGGATCCCAGACCTGGACCCACCTCCAAGACGGACTGACCGGGTTTCACCTCTGCCAGGCGGACGATCCTGCGTACAGTGCCTGGATCGATGACGAAGTTCTGGCCCAGGCGCTTGGTGGGATGGATGCCGGCCTGGTCGGCAATGCGTCGGATATCGGCGGCACCCAGAAGGCGGTCGTTCTCGGTTTTCGTGTTCATGTCGGTTCGCTGCTCGTGAATGTAGTAGGGAGTCAGTACCAGTTGTACTGTTCCGAGTGGCGCCAGGCCGTGCTGGGATTCCCGTATTGTTGGGCGATATACCAGAGGCCCCAGTCGATTTGGATGGCAGCATCGTCATGCCAGTTGGCACCGAACTGGCTCATTTTAGAGCCCGGCAGGCTTTGGGGGATGCCGTAGGCACCGGAAAGGTTTTCGGCATCCCATTGCCATCCTGATTCTTTGTTCCAGAGTTTCACCAGGTCTGCGAACTGCGAACCTGTCCACCCGCGCTGCGCAGCTGCTCCCGAGGCATAGGTCTGGGCAAGCTCTGCGCTGGCATGCCAAAGGCCGCTTGGAGATGGACTTGGTGCTGGCGACGGGGCTGGTGTGTTTTCGTTCTGGCTCGGGGGGTCTGGTTTGGGCGTTGTATTCGAGCCTGATGGTTGTGATGTCTGCGAGGGCGTGGTAGTTGTCTTTCCCGACTGCGCATCCTTGCTTGGCGAGGAGCTTGGAGAGGAGGTGTCCTTGGCGTGATCGGACCCCTTGTCCTTGGACTGCTGCCCGCTGCTCTGCCCCTCCTTTGGCTTGTCGGGGCCGACGGCCACCACCTGATCCACTGGCATGGCCACGGTCTCCTCCTTGACGACCTGCTCCGATTCTGCCTGTCCGTCCACATAGGTGACCTGGATGGTCTGCAGACGCTGGCCGGCTACGCCCTCCTGTCGGATCTGGGTCTGGCCTGGTGCCAGGTTCGGGTCGACCACGGTACGTGTGGCAAAGGCCAGGGGGATGGTCTTCTGGGTGTTCCCGTGGGTGACCCGTCGGACACGCAGAACGGTGGCGCCCTGGTCGTGCTCCACACTGACCCGGTCCTCCTTGCCCAGCACGATGCCCTTGGAGTCCAGGATGGAGGCAGCCGGAAGCTTGCCGTCAGGGGCCACCGAGGTCTTCCCGTCGGCCACGACCGTGACCGGCCCCGCCTGGTTGATGACCAGACCGCCAGTCAATTGGTTGTAGACGTTGCCTATATCCACGGTGACCTTCATAGCCTGCTTGCGGTTCTCCTCGAAGAATCCCAGCAGCTGGTCCATGCTGGTGGCTGTGGTCCAGAAAGGCACTCGCTGGCCCTGGATGACGATGGTGGTCTGATAGGCAGAACGCACAGTGACTGCCGCATGGTTGTTCAGCTGGCCTCCGGAGGTGGAATCGACCAGGTCGTGGGTCTTGACCTTGATTCCCTGCTGGCGCAGCAGGCCGTCCACGCTGTAGGCGTAGGTGGTCACCGTTTTGGTCTGCCCGTTGACGCTTAAAGCTACGCTCTTGCGTGCAGTGATGCCGAAGGTCAGGACCATGGCCAGAACGACCAGGAGCGCGCATGATGCCACGCGGATCCTTCTGAGCATGACAAAACGCCGCGGCGTCCAGCGTCTGGCCATGTGCTCGCCTCCCCGTTCCTGCCTTGTCTGTACCTGGCAATTCTAGCGGCGCGGGCATGGAGCCAAGCCAGACAATCCGCAAGGTCGGGCAAACATCCACATTTGTCACAGACGGGTGGCAACAAAAAAGCCGACCTGGCCGTCATCGGTCAGTCGGCTTCTCAAGACCCGGGCCCTGGGCCGGCGGATCAACGTCAAGAGGACGGGAATGAAGGGGAATGATCCCGTCCTCGAATACGAACGGAGATGGTTGGGGAAAAAGCTCCGTTCGTACTTCGGAGAACGAGCCTCCGAAATGACTTACTCGAGGGAAGTATTTGTAATTATCCAGGTAATGTCCATTATTATAGCCTGTCCCGAGACAAAGCTGAATATGTGGAATAGGGGGGTTCATTCCTGGCGTAGAGCCTCCTGTCAGAGTCGAACTGACGACCTGCCGCTTACAAGGCGGCTGCTCTGGCCAACTGAGCTAAGGAGGCGGTCCCGGTGGTCCATTACAGCTCCGATACAGCTTCGGGCCGCGGTACGGAATGATATCGTACCATCACCATGCCACCAAGGGGACGCTGGACGCGAAATTTCTCTCGTCCTGCCAGGTTCAGTCCAGCGAGCGCGGTTGGCCGGAGGCGCCGATGGCGGGCATGGTGCCCTTGACGCCCATCTTTGACTGGTCCAGACCCAGAGCCTTGAGCAGGCCCGAGCGGTAGTCCAAGCCCGCCTGGGACAGGTTGCCCAGCTCCCAGTAATTGCCGTTGATGCGGACCGTGGGCGTGGTCATCTGCCCCTTGTTGGATCCGGAGGGATTCCAGAGCTCCTTGCGCAGGGGCGTATAGGCGTCCATGGCCTTGATCCAAGCCCGGTAGTGGCCCTTGACCGCCTGATCGGCAACCTTGGGATCAACCCCGGCCTTGATGGCCTGTTGGCGGATCTTGTCGTTGCTGATGGGGTGGTAGTCGGACTCGTCTGGCTGGAAGTCCTTGGCGTAGAGATTGGCGATGAAGGGCAGCAGGTGGTCGGGGTCGTGTTGGGCCACGTAAATGGTGGCCGTGCCCGTCCTGGTTGAGTAATTGTCGGTGGAGAGCCGATCCATGAAGCTCATGGGGTAGATGACCAGGTTGATCTGCCCGGCATCAACCAAGCCGGTCAGGGTGGAGTCCAGCCCGCGATGCAGGGCGCCGCAGCCTGGGCACATGAAGTCCATGTAAATCTCTACGGTCGGAGCCTTGGCCACCGGCTTGTTAAGCCCCTGGGAACTGATCAGGAAGCCACCCTGGTCATTGGCGGCCGAAGGCTTTTCCTTGACCTTTGCGACGGCCTGGCGGGCCTTTTCCAGGTCCTGGGTCTTGACCGGACGATGGCTGCGCCAGTAGAGGAATCCGCCCAGAGCGATCAGTGCGATGAGCGCCACAGTGACGATGACGCCGATCATGGTCTGCTGGCGGCGCTCCTTGGCCTCCTGGAGCCGCCGGGCCTCTTCCTGGGCCTTGAGCGCGGCCTTGCGGTTCTGCTTGCCCTTGGACATGACCTGGATCCTTTCCTTGGCGTACTGAGCATAGTGTAGCCGCCAGGGGTGGAGCGCGACCTTAGGCGCGCAGGAGGTGGATGGGGGCCCAGTCCATGGACGGCTGTGTGATCAGTCCGGCCAGGAGGACGGCAATAATCACCAGCCAGATCAGGAGCAGGATCCACCTGCGACGGGGGTTGCCCGGCGCCGTGGGATTCTGGCGGCCCATGGGGATGCGACCCGCCGCCAGCCGCAGGACCATGTTGCCGCTGTTGGCCTTGGGGGCAGAGCGGTTCTGCGTCGGCAGGGTCGTCAACAGCCAGCCTGCCAGCGTCGCCAGGGCCATGGCCAGTCCGCCGACGGACAGGGGCCTGGCCGCTGGCAGGGGGAGGGTCAACAGGTGTTCGCCCAAGGTCAGACCTGCGCGGACGGTGGTGAGGGCGCCCGCCCAGGTCAGCGGCAGAGCGACCAAAACTTGGACAAGGATCATGCCCGGCAGGCGCAGCAGGGCGGCCGCCAGGCCCTTGAGCAGGTGCCAGGGGAGGGCGGCCGCGTTCAGCAGACGGTCGGTGCTCCGCCGAGGGCCGTCGCGGCGCAGCTCGCGTTCGATCTGGGCTTTGATGCTCCATCCGGCAGTGCTCAGGGCCCAGAGAAGGATTCCGGCGGTTGCCATGGCCGAGACCGGAGCCAGTGCTGTCAGCAGGGCAGGGAACATTCCCAGCATGACCAGGCAGGGGGTTCCGGCCTTGAGGTAGCGCAGGCGTCGCGTCTGGGCAGGGGGCTGGTCTCCCAACCAGTGGGCGTTTGCGTCATTGCCGTATCCGCTGGGTAGGGGCTGTGCCGGCGGTAGCGGATCCTGAACGGTGGTGGTTTGGAGATCTTGACGATCGGCTACAGGCTGGAGATCCTGCCAGGTCTGCGTCTGCTCCTGCTGCTCCTGGGCTGCTGGAAGGGGATTCAAAAGGCTGGTGGGCTGTTCCGAGTCGGGCATAAGGGTCGTCTGCTCATCGGTCCCCTTATCTGTCGGAGGTCGTGACCAGGCCGTCCGCGGACTGTCTGGATCGGCCTGGGTGATCGGCGGCATGGGCATGGTGGCCGGCTCAACGACCATGGTGGGCGCGTCGGCCTGCCCCTCAGCCTCCGAAGAGTCGCCGCCAAAAGGGCGCATCGCCCCCTGACCGCTCTTGCTGGGTTGCTGATCGTCTTGCTCCCCTTGCCAGGCCTGCGGATCCATGGCGTCCTGGCCGATGGCCGCCAGGAGCTCCTCGGGCGTGCAACGCGCACTCCTATCGGGGGAGAGGGCCGAGCGCAAGGCTCTCATGGTGCCGGTGGGAAGTCCGGACAGGTCGGCATTGCCCGAGGCCTCCCGTTCCAGGACCGCCATCATGGGTTTGTCGCCGAAGACCGCACGTCCGGTGGCTGCATAGGCCAGAACAGCGGCCGTGCTCCACCAGTCGGTTCCCTGGTCCGCCTCGGCTCCATCGATGATCTCCGGGGCGATAAAGCCGGGGGTTCCCATGACCAGCCCGGTCCGGGTCACATGACTCTGCCCCTGGCCCATGGCGATGCCGAAGTCCACCAGCACCGGGCCCGAGACCGAAATCATGACATTGGTGGGTTTGATGTCCCGGTGGACGATGCCCGCCTGGTGGACGGCTGCGACGGCATCGGTCAGTTTCCGTGCCAGCCGTTCCAGGTCGTCGCCCCGATAGGGGCCGTTGACGGCCACGTCGTCGCGGAGGTTGCGCCCCTCGATCAGTTCGGTCACGATGAAGGCCAGGGCATCATCTAGTTCCATATCCACGATCCGGCAGACGCCCGGATGACGGATCCGTTGCAGGGCCAGGGCTTCGCGTCGCAGGCGTTCGCGGGCCGAGGCGCGGTCGCGTTCGTCGGAGCTGTCTGGAGATACCTGCTCGTCCTCCTCCAGGGATTCCCGCAGGATCTTCATGGCGTAGTCCTGGCCCCCGCCATCCCGCGCACGCCAGACAGAACCCATGGCGCCGCCGCCCAGGGGCTCAATCAGGGTGTAGCCCCCGACCAGCCGTCCCGGCTTCAGATCCAATCCCTCAAGATCGCTCATATCTCCATTGTGCTCCGACTGCTTGAAAAGGACCTGATTGTTGCCTCCTGCTGTTTCGCGGCCTCGGCCGCTGGGAATCTGGCAGCCTGATCGGAGCCAGCGGCATAATGCATAAACAGGCGTTGATACAATATTATCGTTGGGGAAACATCCGAATATCAAGAAAGAAGGGGCTTCATGGAAGCTTCGCGCTTTGAAAAGGGATCTGAGGCCTTGGCCGCTATTGACGGCAAGGGTGGTCAGGCCGTCATTGACTCTCTCCAGGATATAGCGCCGGACCTGGGCCGCTGGATTGTCGAATTTGCCTTTGGCGACATATACACCCGGAAGGGACTCGATCTTCAGCAGCGTGAACTGGTCACCATAGGCAGTCTGGTGACGCAGGGTGACACGGCTCCGCAGTTGGCCGTTCACATACAGGGAGCCTTGAATGTGGGGCTGAGCAAGGCGGCCGTGGTCGAAGCCATACTCCAATGTGCTCCCTACGTGGGATTCCCGCGGGTCATCAACGCGATCAACGTGGCCAGGACGGTCTTCGAGCGCGACGCTGAGGATTCCGACAAGTCCAAGGATTGAGTCGGCAAGGGTTCACACGTCGGATTCAGACCCTGGTGTATAGTGGGCACTGGCTCAAGGGAGAGTTTCTCTTAACCACAAAACAGAAAACCGTCGCATGGCCATACCGATGTCGGTGTTGACCCCGGGACGGAAACCACAGTGAACATCAACCCCTTCACTACGGATCGTTCGGCACGTACCTGCCGATGAAAGGATGAATAATGGCAGAAGTGGTATTCGACCACGTCACTCGTATCTACCCGGGCAACGATGAGCCCTCGGTCAGTGACCTCAGTCTGGACATCAAAGACGGTGAATTCCTTGTTCTGGTAGGGCCTTCCGGCTGCGGAAAGTCCACCACCCTGCGCATGTTGGCCGGCCTGGAGGAGGTCAACAAGGGCCGCATCATGATTGGCGACAAGGATGTGACGACCATGCAGCCCAAGGACCGCGATATCGCCATGGTCTTCCAGAACTACGCCCTTTACCCCCATATGACCGTGGCCGACAACATGGGCTTCGCCTTGAAGATCGCCGGCACCCCCAAGGATGAGATCCGCCAGCGGGTGGAGAAGGCCGCCGAGGTGCTGGATCTGACCGAGTACCTGGATCGCAAGCCCAAGGCTCTGTCCGGTGGTCAGCGTCAGCGTGTGGCCATGGGTCGCGCCATTGTGCGTCAGCCCAAGGTCTTCCTGATGGATGAGCCCCTATCCAACCTGGACGCCAAGCTGCGTGTCCAGACCCGTACCCAGATTGCCGCCCTGCAGCGTCAGCTCAACGTCACCACCCTGTACGTGACCCACGATCAGACCGAGGCTCTGACCATGGGCGACAGGATCGCCGTCATCAAGCTGGGCGTCCTGCAGCAGGTGGGTGCGCCTACCGAGCTCTACGATCGGCCTGAGAACGTCTTTGTGGCCGGCTTCATCGGCTCGCCCTCCATGAACATCAACATCCACCCCGTGGTCAACGGGCAGGCCAAGATCGGTGAGGACACCATCAGCCTGCCGCGCGAGGCCGTTGACAAGTTGACTCCTGACGACCAGGGCAAGATCGTCGTGGGCTTCCGTCCCGAGAATGCTTCTCTGGCCGGTGCCGACGATCCGGATGCCTTCTCCCTGAAGGTGGCCAACGTGGAGGATCTGGGCTCCGACGGCTACATCTACGGCAACATTCTGACCGACAACAGCGCGGCTGAGCAGGCCATCGTCATGTCCGATCAGAACAAGCTGACCACCATCCGCGTCAACCCGCGTGACCTGCCCAAGGTGGGCGACGTGGTCAAGATCCACATCGATCCTGAAAAGATGCATCTGTTCTCTCCGGCCAGCGAGCTGCGGCTGAACTGAGTATTCCTGTGACCCTGCGGTTTGGCCACGGTTTCCCGCCGACCCGCAGGGCCCGTATCGATCATTGATATCATCTCCTTTCCTTGTTGACCGGGTGACCAGGAGCCCCGCGCGGCGCATCCGTGCGGGGCTCTTCCCGTATAGGATGGGCGGCGATGGGATGGATGAAGCATGACTAGCGTGAACATCAACCGGGCAACGGCCTCCTCTCTGGACCCTCGTGCCCTGAAAGCCACCTCGATAAAGACCACGGCCGATCCCTCCTCCGAGCAGGAGCCGGCCGCCCTGCATATCACGGCCACCAGCTCCAACCCCAGGATGTTCACCCTGCCCTGGGAGCGGCCGCTGGCTACCTGGCCCCGGGATCTGCTGGCCAACCTGCCCAGAGGCATCTCCAGGCACGTGGTGCGCTTCGTCCACGTGGGCGACGATGTCTACGCCATGAAGGAGATCACCCAGCGTGTGGCCGAGCGTGAGTACGAGCTCCTGCGCAAGCTGCAAAAGCTGGAGCTGCCCACGGTCAATCCCATAGCCGTGGTTACCGGTCGGCACACTCGCGAAGGGGAGCCCCTTGAGGCCATGCTGGTCACCCAGCACCTGAAGTTCTCACTGCCCTACCGTGCCCTCTTTGCCCGCAACCTGCGTCCGGACACGGCCGAGCGGCTGATCGATGCTCTGGCGGTTCTTCTGGTAAGGCTCCATCTGGCCGGTTTCTACTGGGGCGATGTCTCCCTGTCCAATGTGCTCTTCCTGCGTGATGCCGATGCCTTCTCGGCCTTCCTGGTCGATGCCGAGACCGGCGATCTGCACCCCAGTCTGACCGACGGCCAGCGCGAGTATGACATCGACCTGGCCAGGACCAACATCATCGGCGAGCTCATGGATCTGGATTCCGGTAACCTGCTGGCCGGCGAGGTGGACGAGGTCGGCGTGGGCAACCGGCTGGTGGATCGCTACCACTCCCTCTGGAGTGCCCTGACGGACGTGGACAGCTTCGATCCGGACGAGATGTGGAAGATCGAGCGCCGCGTCAACCGGCTCAACGATCTGGGCTTCGACGTGGACGAGCTGGAGATGAAGACCGAGGAGGATGGCAACCGGGTGCTGGTGCGCCCCAGGGTGGTCGATGCCGGCTACGCCTCCCGCAAGCTGCTGAGGCTGACCGGTCTGGATGTGCAAGAGAACCAGGCCCGGCGGTTGCTCAACGATCTGGATGCCTACCGGGCATCCACCTGGCGGCAGGGCGAGGACCTGGAGATTGTGGCCACCGACTGGATGCGCGAGGTCTTCGAGCCTACTGTGCGTATGATCCCGCCGGAATATCGCTCGCAGATCGAACCAGCCCAGTTCTTCCATGAGGTGCTGACCCACCGCTGGCTGATGGCCGAGAAGGCCGGCCACGACGTGCCCATGGCCGAGGCCGTACAGAGCTACATCAGCGAATCCCTGCCCGAGTACCGGTTGGATTCCGAGGACATGAAGACCATCAACGAAGAGGCCGACGCCGGGGTGGTCGACGACGAGATGCACTGGCAAGGTGCGCATGCTCAGACTGGTCAGGGCGAACAATCCGTCCATGATGGGACCGGCAAGGACGCGGATGGCAGTGACATGAACATCCAAGCCAATGCTGGAGGCCAGGCCAAAGCAGACACTCAGACGGACCGTGACCAGGCTGGCGAAGAGGTACCGTCGCAGCCGGTCTTTGAGGACGCGAATGGTGGCCGAAACTCACTGCGATCGGTCTACGCCCCCGGCAGCCTGGATGCGGCTGCCGACCAGGACGATCAGGATGACGCGGTCTGGGCCTCCAGCTGACTGATTCGTTTGTGCGGCAGGGGTTTGCTGCACGCTGGCTTTTGTGTGTAGACCCTTGCCGTTTGGGCCTGTCTGTTTTCAGGTTACCGGTGCCTGCCTGGGGCTATTTGGCTTGGCTGGCGGATCGTCGGCGTGCCATGGCTACGGCGTAGAGACTGATACCGGCCGCAACCGAGGCGTTCAGGGATTCCACCGAGCTGGAGATGGGGATAGAGGCAAGGGCATCGCAATTCTCCCGGACCAGGCGGCTCAGCCCCTTGCCCTCGGATCCGAGGACCACCACCAGGGGATCGGTCTCGAAGCCGGTCTCGCCTACTATGGCGCTGCCTGAGCCGTCAAGACCGACCGCATAGTAGCCGCGCTCCTTGAGCCCTTGGATGGCCTTGGTCAGATTGACCACACGGGCCACGGGCAGGTGGGCGGCGGCTCCGGCAGACACCTTCCAGGCTGCGGCTGTGACCGAGGCGCTGCGGCGCTCGGGCAGAACCACACCCGAGGCTCCGAAGGCCGCGGCTGAACGGATGACAGCCCCGAGATTCTGCGGATCAGTCACTCCGTCCAGGGCGATGAACAGCGGGCGGGCGGCAACCTTGGTCGCCTGGTCGGCCCCGTCTAGGGCGGCTGCGTGCTTTTCGGCCCTGTCGACCAGGCTCTGCAGGGAGGCGTACTGGTAGGGCTGCACCTTGAGGACCACACCCTGGTGGTTGCTGGACCGGGCGATGCGGTTCATCTCCAGACGGTCGGCTTCCAGCAGGTTGAGTCCCTCCTGCCCGGCCAGCCGCACGATCTCCCTGGTCCTGTCGTCATGGTCCATCCGGGCGGCCAGATAGAGCTGGCTGGCCGGGACTCCTACACGCAGGGCTTCCAGGACGGCGTTGCGGCCGATGACCAGATCGTCGGAATCAGAGGTGAATCGGTCGGCCCGGCGGCGGGCAGCCAGACGTGGATCGGCCGCCTGCCTGCGCTGAGCCGCCTGCCGGGCCTTGTAGGCCTTGTGGTAGACGCGATCCTCAGCCTTGGGGGTAGGCCCCCGGCCGCGCAGTTTGTTGCGGTGTTTGCCGCCCGAACCCTTGGTCGGGCCTTTCTTGTTAGCCATGTCTTCAGTGTAAAGGCAGGCGGGAACCGGTCAGCTGTCTGTCGGACTCAATCTTGGCAGTGGCGAACGCTCACTGTACCTTTGCCGATCGGGTCGCGCAGATCGGCCGTGCGGGTCAACCTAGAGCGGCTACTTGATCAGGATCTGGGAACTCCATCCACTCGACCGGAGACTGCCCGTTCGAAGCTGGGGTGACGGCGATGTGAGCCATGGATGACCTACCCGAGGCGCCATGCCAGTGCCTGACTCCTGCCGGGCAGAAGACCACGTCACCGGGTTCCAGTCTGCGGGGTTGATGGCCCTCCTCTTGCTCCCAACCCTGCCCGGCAGTGACGATTAGCAGTTGGCCATGAGGGTGGGTGTGCCAACGGTTGACGCATCCGGGCGCGAAGGTCACATTGCTGGCTGAACATTCTGCGTCCGGATCGGTCAGGCGGTGCAGCCAGACATGACCGCTGAAGTTGGTTCCGTCAGCTGAATCTCCCAATGGATAGGGGCCTGAATCCGGCTCGGTCCCTGCTGTGGCTGCGGTGGTGTCCTGGCTCTCGTCATCGGGGTCACCTTCGCCGTATATCTCCTTGGCCAGGTCGAACGCCGACCATGCCTTGGGCCATCCCGCATAGAAGGCTAGGTGGGTGATCAGCGCCACCATTTCAGTGCGGGTAACGCCATTGCCCTTGGCCATGGCCATATGGCTCTTCAACTGGGGGAAGAGCCCCATGCTCATCAGACCTGCGCAGGTAATCATGCTGCGGTCTCGAGCCGAAAGCTCGTCCTCGCGGGACCAGACCTGGCCGAAGAGCACATCATCGTTGAGATGGGCGAATTGTGGTGCGAACTGACCGAGCCGGTCGTGGCCCGCCGTCTGTTTGATTGCCATGGGTTAGTCTCCTTGCCATCATCTTGGCCGGGTCATTCCGGCAGATTCAGCTATACCCCTTCGAGTGCGCTCGAAGTCAAGGTGATGGCGAGGGCGGCTGTTGGCAGTCAGTCCGAGACGTCGGCCTTGTAGAAGTTGACGTAGGAGCGTGAGGGGGTTGGACCGCGCTGGCCCTGGTAATGGGACCCGTTGTGCTTGGATCCATAAGGGTACTGAGCAGGCGAGGAGAGCTGGAAGAAGCACATCTGGCCGATCTTCATGCCTGGCCAGAGTTTGACCGGCAGGGTGCTCACGTTGGACAGCTCCAGGGTGATGTGCCCCTCAAAGCCGGGATCGACGAATCCGGCGGTGGAGTGAGTCAGGATGCCCAGACGGCCTAGGGAGCTCTTGCCCTCCAGCCGAGCGGCCAGCGTCGAGTCCAGCTTGACGTACTCCCAGGTGGATCCCAGAACGAACTCGCCCGGGTGCAGGATCCAGGGTTCGTCTTTGGGTACCTCGAACTGTTCGGTCAATGCACCCTGGTCCTCCGCTGGATCCACATAGGTGTACTGATGGTTGTTGAAGACCCGGAAGTAGCGGTCCAGGCGCACATCCACGCTGGAGGGCTGAACCATGGCAGGTGTCCATGGGTCCAGATTCAGATGTCCTGCCTGGTGGGCATCCAGGATGTCATGGTCGCTGAGCAGCATGCCGAGGTATCTCCTTTAGGCTCGTTGGTCGAGGGTCTCTTCTTGGGCGGGAAACCATTCGAAATCCAGTCTAATCGGCCCTATGCCCGCCTTCTGATCTGGCTGGATTCACAGAGAATTTTCAGATAACACTATCGTCACCATAAGGTAGCTGTTCTTTACTATAGATATCGGCTCAAAAACCGAACGGGCGGTTGACCTCCGTCCGACAACTGATTTCCCTTTCTTCTCTCTCGCCCGGCGGTGTTCATGCACCGCCGGGTTCTCTTCATTTTGGGGGAGTATCAGTGCGCCGACGTTTCACGTGAAACCGCATGGTCGATGGCTCAATTGAGTTCGTTGAGGCCTATTACAGGACGATCAGGCGTCTGCAAACCCATGAGTCGTGCAAACCTATGGGTTATCTAGGGCTTGGTTGGGCCGGTTATCTGCTCTTGGAACTTCTGCCTCCCTTGGATTTGAGCATCAAGGTGGACGGATGCCGACAATGGGATGGAAAGTGCCGTCCAGCTGTATTCCTGAGTTCCCTTTCTCTGGCGTCCGTATAAGTTGTGCTTTATAGACAAAGGATTGAAAGCAAGGGCAGAAGATATGGAAGAACCCCCGTCAGTTATGGCTATGACGGGGGTTCTCCACCGGGGGGAGGGGCGGCGATCTTCTTGCCATCGGCGGCTGAGGGAAGAGGGGGACTATCACAATGCCGAAAGCAGTCCGAACTCCGCTTCCTCCCCGGTTCGCGCGGCCGGGTGCCGGGCCTGGACCTGACTCATTCCCAAGGCTGGGAAGAGCGGACCGGGCCGTGCGGCTATCCGACCAAGTATGTGTGGGTCACACCATCCTCACTCCTGGGGAGCCTTGGCTGACATGGCCTTGTGGAAGACGGCCACGATGATCAGGGCCAGCAGGGCGGCCAGCGCCATGACCCAGAACATGTTGGCCACCTGGGCCTGGATACCGGTCTTGGCACCTGCCAGAGCATGTGACCCGAATTGGGGATTGGCCATGAGCCCGCTGTAGACAGCCATGCCGATGGAAGCCGAGGTGTTCATCATCAGATCCCCGATGCCGATACCGCGTCCGTTCTGGTCCACTGGCAAAGTGGCCGAGAAGGAGTCGTAAAGGGGCGTGTAGGACATGGTGATGCCGGCGATGAAGACCGAGGCCAGCGCAGTCAGGACCCAGAAGCCCGAGGTGAGCATCAGGGCCGAACCGGCAGCTCCGGCAATCATGAGCAGGGCAGACAGGATCAGCATGGGCAAGCGTCCCATGGCGTTCATGATGACTCCGGACAGGCAGCCCACCAGGGTGGCCACGATGTAGACGATGGTCAGGCAGAGGGAGACCTGGCTCAGGGAGATCCCGTAGATGCGGTCGCCGATCACGTTGTAGATGGGCACGCAGGCGAAGTTGAAGAAGTAGAAGACGAAGAGGGCCAGCAGGACAGCCATGTAGGCGCCGTTGGTCACGAACCCGCGGCTCAGGAAGGGGTTGGTGCCCTTCCAGACGTAGCCGGCGAAGATCAGGATCAAGACGGCCAGCACTCCCAACATCCAGGTGGCCGGGAAGGAGAAGTAGACGGCTACGAATCCGGCGATCAGCGCGAACAGGGCGATGCCGAAGACGTCGATGCGCTCGCCCTTGATGCCGGTGTCAGGCGTGTACTTGAGCACCGGGGGGATCAGGAGGATGGAGACCAGCGGCACCAGGAAGAGGTAGCGCCAGTCGATGGAGGTGATCAGTCCGCCGGCGAAGATACCCACGGCAGAGGATGCGTAGTAGACGGCGTTGAAGATGCCCAGATAGAAGGCGCGCTCCTTGTCGCTCAGGTACTTCATGGCCATGACCAGGAAGACCGAGCCGGCCACCTGGCCGCCCGCGGTCTGGATCATGCGGGCCAGGACCACGGCCCAGAAGTTCGATGCGCCGAAGAAGCCCAGGAGGCTGCCGACAATCAGGGCGCCCACGCCGAACAGGGTCATCTTCCGGGGGGAGATGTAGTCGCAGAGGGTGCCGTAGAGCATGCAGACCACGCCCAGGACGATGCCGGGCAGGGTGCTGATCAGCGATGCGTTGGCGGACATCCCCAGGGAGTCACCTACGTTCTGAAAGACCAGGTTGAAAGCCTGGATCATCAGTGTGCCCAGCAGGAAGATGGTCAGCAGGGCCGGCAGGGCGCGTTTGGTGCTGCGGCGGTTTTCGTCCACGGTCGCTTCGGTAGCCGTTGTGATGATGGATTCGCTCATGACTGCCGTCCTTCTATCGTTCGCTCTCGGTCTTGCACACCAGGTTCAGAAGCCTGTCCATGAAGCGCCGGGTGAACCGTTCGGTGTCGACGGACAGGGCCACCTTGGTGTTCTTGACCGTGTCCAGAAGCCTGCTGGGGTCGCCGATGGTACGGGCCCGCTGCGGTCCCTCGGTCTCGACCATCAGGTTGGTGGCGAAGGTGGTGACCAGGCTGGGGTCGATGGCCACCGCGGCGGCCAGGGGGTCGTGCAGGTTGCAGCCGCCCAGGTAGACCCCGCTCTCCTTTTCACTGATATCGATGTAGTAGTCGGTCATGTCTGCAAGGAAGCGGCCGGCGCTGGTGCCTGTGGCGCGCAGGGCCTCGGTGTCCTCACGGCTCATCAGGGCCTGGGTGGTCACGTCCAGCCCGACCATGGTGATGTCTGCGGTGGTGGCGAAGACCCGGTTGGCGGCCTCGGGATCCTGGTTGATGTTGGCTTCCGCGAAGGGGCCCACGTTGCCCGGCTGGGTCAGGGTGCCACCCATCATGACAATGCTGATGCGATCGACGATGTCCGGGGCCTTTTCCAGGGCGGCGGCGATGGTGGTCAGAGCACCGGTGGGCACCACGACCAGCTCGCCCTTGGGGTAGCGACGGACCGCGTCAATGATGAAGTCCACCGAGCTCTGCTGGCTGGCCTGCCGGTCGGTCTGTGCTGGGATTTCAATGTTGCCGGTGCCGTTGGCTCCGTGGAAGATCTCGGAGTCCGGCGGAACGCTGAAGGAGTCGGCCGTGCTGGGGTGGTCGATTCCCTTGAAGACGGGGATGTCCTCCCTGCCGTACATGGCCAGCAGCCGCAGATCGTTGTCGACGCCCCGGTCGAGCACCACGTTGCCGTAGGTGCCGGTGATGCCGATTAGTTCGGCGTCCGGGGAGCCCAGGACGTAGGACAGAGCCAGCGTGTCATCGATGCCAGTGTCCAGATCCAGGATGATCTTGCGGACGGTTTCCTTGCTTGCTGACACGTTGGTCTCCTTCCCAGAAGGATGGGCGGCCCCAACCCTCTGCTTACCTATGTCGTGCCTTCCCTAGGCTGATTCGTTACTGCCGTGAAACAAACAACCTGTTTGATGTAACGTTTCATCAAACTGTACGGAGCTAAACTACCTGCGGCTTGGAGGCTTGTCAAAGCGCGTCGTGGGCTGTTCGCCATCAGGGCAGAGACCTGCAAAGCTATCGGTGATGTCTGCAGCTGCGGGTGGTCGGCTGCTTTTCCTTGCAGCCGACGATAATGAGGGTATGACTTTAGCGACTCCTGAACAGTATGCGGCGATGCTTGATGCGGCCAGACGGGGGTCCTACGCCTATCCCGCGATCAACGTGACCAGCACGCAGACCCTGAACGCGGCCCTGCAGGGGCTGGACGAAGCCCAGTCCGACGGGATCATCCAGGTCTCAGTCGGAGGAGCCGCCTACCTGTCCGGACAGCGTCTGGGCGACCGGGTGGCTGGTTCCATCGCCTTTGCCAAGTTCGCCCACGAGGTGATCGCCCGTTACTCAAGCATCACCGTGGCCCTGCATACGGACCACTGTGCCCCGCAATACCTAGACGAATGGGTTCGGCCCCTGCTGGCCTATGAGAGGGACCAGGTGGCCCATGGTCAGGATCCACTCTTCCAGTCGCACATGTGGGACGGTTCTGGCCTGTCTCTGCGGGAGAATCTGGCTACGGCGGCAGAGCTGCTGGAGCAGTCCCGGGCTGCCCACACCATTCTCGAGATCGAAGTGGGCACTGTCGGCGGCGAGGAGGACGGTCACTCGGCTGCTATCGACCAGCGGCTCTATTCCTCGCCCGAGGACGGTCCCAAGGTGGTTGATGCCCTGGGTCTGGGCGAGCGCGGCCGCTACATGGTGGCCTTCACTTTCGGCAACGTGCACGGATCCTACAAGCCCGGCGTGGTCAAGCTGCAGCCCGACCTGCTGGGGCGGATCCAGGCCAGGACCGCCAAGGCCATATCCGATGGGGAGGTTGGCGGCATCCCCGCTCCGGGCGCCCCTGCCGATAAGCCCTTCCTTCTGGTCTTCCACGGGGGTTCCGGCTCGCAGCCGGGGGAGATCGCCTCGGCCGTCGCTCACGGGGTGGTCAAGATGAATGTGGATACAGACACCCAGTACGCCTTCACCAGGGCTGTGGCCGGGCACATGTTCGCCAATTACGACAAGGTCCTCAAGGTGGACGGGGAGGTCGGCGACAAGAGTGAGTATGACCCCCGTTCCTGGGGGCGCCAGGCCGAGGATGGGATGGCGGCTCGTGTAGTCCAGGCCTGTCAGCAGCTGGGCAGTGCGGGGCGGGCCATGAGATGAAACGGCATACGCAATCCAATTCACGCCCACCCAGGCAGGGAATACACAAGACTGCTGCTTGGGGATTGCTCGGGTTCGGCGTATTGCTGATGCTTGATTTCTCAACGACCCCGATGACCGGCCGTCCCTTATGGGCCCAATGGCTGGTGCTGTTGGTCGCCATCCTCCTCGTGGGCTTCGGTGTCTGGTTTTATGCCAAAGTTGTCATGGTGAGGTGGGCCGAACGTCAGCCTACCGAGTTGACGGCCCATGGTTTCCTCGTCTCCTTGTTGGGTGGACTGGGCATCGGCTTCGGATTGTTGGCCCTTTCGGCTTTCATCCTCATAATCCTTGGGTTTTACAGAGTGGATGGCTTCCGCCCATTCGGCGTCTCCCAGATCCTGACCTTAGGAGTTCTGGCTTGCGCGTCGGTTTTTGAAGAACTCATAATGCGGGGTGTAGCTCTCCACGCCCTGGATCGCTGGCTGGGATGGGTGCCTGCCCTGACTTTGACTTCACTTCTTTTCGGGTTCATGCATGCGCTCAACCCTGGGGCTACCCTCTTCTCCTGTCTGGCCATAGCCATCGAAGCCGGTCTTATGCTGGGCTCCATCATGGTATCCAGACATAATCTCTGGATCTGCATAGGCTTTCATATCGGGTGGAACCTCACTGAGGCCCTCTTGGGAATTCCGGTCTCCGGCCAGGATATACGTGGTTTCATGGTCATGAAGGTTCAGGGACCGACTCTGCTGACCGGTGGATCATTCGGCATCGAAGCATCTCTGATTCCGGTCATCCTAGGGCTGCTCGTCAGTGCGGTCTTCCTGCTCTGTCGGGGCGGGGACACCATGATCGGCTCCAGGACCTGACCAGACTTTTCCAATTTCGGATCTACCCATGCTGATGTGAAAGGTCTGGAAGACCTCCAGCTCCATACGTGGGGTTAGGCTCGTCTATGGATGGTCTGCCTTTGTTTTCCTTGGATGGCGACCAGCGGATAAGGAGCATCGTATGCCTGGAATCGTGATCGTCGGGGCCCAGTGGGGCGACGAGGGCAAGGGCAAGGCTACGGATCTGATCGGCGAGCACATGGACTACGTCGCCAGGTTCAATGGGGGCAACAATGCCGGCCATACCGTGGTCGTGGGCGATCAGGAGTACGCCCTCCATCTTCTGCCCTCGGGAATCATTCACCCGGCTATCACCCCGGTCATCGGCAACGGCGTCGTGGTCGACCCGGCCGCCCTCTTCGAGGAGATCGATGGACTTCAGTCCCGTGGCGTGGATTGCAGCCGCTTGAGGATCAGCGAGTCTGCGCACATCATCGCCCCCTACCACCGGACGCTGGACAAGGTGACCGAGCGATTCCTGGGCAAACATAAGATCGGCACGACAGGCCGCGGGATCGGCCCGGCCTATGCCGACAAGATCAACCGCGTGGGCATTCGCGTGCATGACCTGTTCAATGTCGACCATCTGCGTGACAAGGTGGAGGCCAGCCTGCACCAGAAGAACCAGATGCTGGTCAAGCTTTACAACCGCCGGGCCATTGAGGTGGAGGCCACCGTTGAAGAGCTGGCGGGATACGCCGACCGACTCAAGCCCTACGTGGCCAATACCTCGCTGATGCTCAACCAAGCCCTGGAGCAGGGCAAGAACGTGCTTTTCGAGGGGGGGCAGGCCACCATGCTGGACGTGGACCATGGCACCTATCCCTTTGTCACTTCATCCAACTGCACGGCCGGGGGCGCCTGCACCGGCACCGGCGTGGGCCCGACCAAGATCGACCGGGTGGTTGGTGTGGCCAAGGCCTATGTGACCCGCGTGGGCGAGGGGCCCTTCCCTACGGAGCTGGACAACGAGCAGGGCGAATGGCTGCGCCGTCAGGGCCACGAGTACGGGGTGACCACCGGCCGCTCCCGTCGCTGTGGCTGGTTCGACGCGCTGGTCAGCCGGTATGCTGTGCAGATCAACGGCCTGACCGATATCGTGCTGACCAAGCTGGATGTCCTCTCCGGCCTGGAGACCATCCCGGTCTGCGTGGGCTACGACATCACCCGGTCTGACGGCTCCCGGGTCAGAGTGGATCAGATGCCCGTGGATCAGGCCGAGTTCCAATCAGCCCAGCCGGTATACGAGGAGCTGCCGGGTTGGCGCGAGGACATCTCCGGCGCCAAGAGCTTCGAGGAGTTCCCGACCAAGGCCAAGGACTACATCCACCGCCTGGAGGACCTGTCCGGCTGCCGCATCTCAGCCGTCGGCTCTGGCCCGGGCCGCGACCAGATCGTGCAGATCCATTCCCTGATCGACTGAGGAAGTTCCATGGGGTTGCCCTGCCTGGCCGCCTTCCCCGGGGCGGTGGGTACGGGAATCATCATCTCCACAGACAGGCCCCTGGGAGAACGACTGCACGGTGCCATCGTCGATCTGATTGAGGATTACGAACGTGCCCTGTCACGGTTCAGGCAGGATGCCATACCTGCGCAAATGGCTCGGGCTTCTCATGGGGGCAGGTTCGTCTTTCCGGACTACTGCCAGGGGCTCTTTGACCTATATGACAGGCTGTATTCCGCCACCGACGGGGCCCTGGACCCCATGGTGGGCGAGGATCTGACCCGTCTGGGCTACGGCCGACAGCCCACCTTCCGGCTGCAGGCCGACGCCGCCGGTCATCTGGGACGGATCCATGGGCGACCGACCTGGGGCGATGACCTCAGGCATCAGGGTGCTGTCCTTGTGACTACTGGTCCGGTCAGCCTTGATTTTGGGGCGGTTGGCAAGGGCTATCTGGTAGACCTCATTGCCGACCTGCTCGAGACCCGGGTCGAAGAGTACCTGATCGATGCCGGTGGCGACATGCGTATGCGGACCTCTCACCCGGTCTCCATCGCCATGGAGGATCCCGGTGATCTGTCTGCAGGCGTGGGCCGGATCGAGCTGTCCTGCGGCTCCTTGTGCGCCTCGGCTCCCAGCCGCCGTCATTGGACCGACCGGTCCGAGGATGCCGCAGCGGCGGGACTGACGGCACTTCACCACATCCTGGATGCCATCGATGGCCGTCCGGTCGACCGTGTGCTGGCCTCCTGGGTGGTGACTGGTGGAAAGGACAACGAGCACCCCACGGGTCTGGCTGACGGACTGGCCACCGCCCTTTTCCTGGTTCCGCCGGATGCGTTGGCCGCCGGATTTTCCTTCTCCTGCGCCCTGATGTACGCCGATCGTCAGGCTGTGATCTCCGACGAATTTCCGGGTCGGTTCTTCACTGACTCCAACACCCATCCGTCCACATAGTGGACCTGTCCGGTTGGACCAGCCGATGTCAGGCCTATGGTCGGCACCAATGCGGATGTGCAGAGAACGCATCCGATTCGAGGATGATGAAGGGAGGTTCGCCGTGATGACCAGCTTGACAGACACCCGCCGATTCGGCACCGTGTCCGCACGAATTATTAGCCCGTCCTCACCGGCGGACTGACTCGACAATCTTCATTGTTCGACCCCGTCGGAAGGCGGGGCTGGACGTATAGGCTTCATCGCATCAGACCCTGCCGACAGCGGGGTTTTTCTATAAGGAGATGAGATGAAGTGACGGCAAACGACGTCAGTGTTGCTTCCCCGGCCCCGGCAGCGTCCGTGTCCGGCAGCACCCGTGTGACCCGCAGCTCGGTTCGCACAGTCATCGGGGCCTCCATGGTCGGCACGGCCATCGAGTTCTACGATTTCTACGCTTACGGGACGGCTTCGGCCAACTATTTCCCCAAGCTCTTCTTCCCCAAGACCGATCCGACCGTTGCCCTCCTGGCATCCCTGCTGACCTTTGCCATCGCCTTCATCGCGCGGCCCTTGGGATCCTTGATCTTCGGACACTTCGGGGATCGCCAGGGGCGCAAGACCACCCTGGTGGTCTCCCTGCTGACCATGGGCTGCGCCACAGTCCTGATCGGCGTCCTACCCACCTACGCCACCTGGGGACTCTGGGCCGTAGTGGTCCTCTGCCTGTGCCGGTTCGTGCAAGGTATCGGCCTGGGCGGCGAGTGGTCCGGCGCGGCCCTGGTGGCCACCGAGAATGCCCCGGAAGGCAGGAGGGCCCTCTACGGCTCCTTCCCTGAGCTGGGTGCCCCCATCGGTTTCTTCCTGGCCAATGGGACCTACTTCCTGCTGGAGATGTTCTGCACCCCCGAGCAGATGCTGAGCTGGGGCTGGCGTGTGCCCTTCCTGCTCTCCGCCATCCTGGTGGTTGTAGGGCTGGCTGTGCGCGTTTCTATGCAGGAGACCCCAATCTTCCAGATGGCCCTGGATCAACAGAAGGTTGTCAAGACCCCTCTGCTGGAGGTTTTCCGCAAGAGCTGGCGTCAGGTACTCCAAGCCACCTTCCTGGTCGCAGTCACCTACACCCTCTTCTACACCCTGGCTACTTGGTCGCTGGCCTACGGCACCAAGCCCAAGTCCCAGGGCGGCGGCGGACTGGGCTTCACCAACCAGGAGTACCTGCTCATGCTGATGGTCTCCATCCTGGTCTTCGCCCTCTTCATCGTGCTGGCCTGCGTCTATGCGGACCGCATCGGCCGTCGTCGGGTGCTGATCGGCAGCTCCGTCATGCTGGTGGTCTTCAGCCTGGTCTTCCCCTATCTGCTCATGGCCCATCACAACACCTTCCAGGTCATGGTCTTCCTCTGCGTCGGGTTCGCCCTGATGGGCATCGCCTTCGGGCCTATCGGCGCTTTCCTGCCGGAGCTCTTCGACGCCAACGTGCGCTACTCGGGTTCCGGCATCGGCTACAACTTGGCGGCCATCGTAGGCGCGGCCTTCGTGCCTACCATCGCCACCTGGCTCTCCTCCCACTGGGGAGTGCGCTCGGTCGGGCTCTACCTGGCCGTTATGGCGGTCTGCTGCCTGGTGGCAGTGCTGACCTGCCACGAAACCAAGGATGTGGACTTCACCAAGTAAGCCCTGGGATGCATCCCGCCGGCCGGTTCTTCGAATCGCGTCGGTGTCCGAACAACGAATGGCGGACAGTCCATCTGGCCATATCACGAGTATGGTTGGAGGCATACCGTATCCATTGGGTACGGATCGGGGTCAAGGACAAAATCCGTCGCCCCGGTCGAAAGAGCATCGTCCGCCTGGAACAACGACAGGAATTCACAGTATTTTGCGTTCCCCGGCCTGGAAGAGCCGGTCCGGTTGGACCGCACATAAAGGAGTGTAGATAATGGCAGCACAGATCTGGTATGAGAAGGATGGGGACCTTTCGGTTCTGGATGGCAAGAAGGTGGCCATCATCGGCTACGGTTCCCAGGGACATGCTCATGCACTGAACCTGCGTGATTCCGGTGTGGACGTTGTGGTCGGCCTGCGTGCCAACTCCAAGTCGGTACCCTTCGCCAAGGAGCAGGGCCTGGAGGTCAAGACCGTGCCCGAGGCCACCAAAGAGGCCGACATCGTCATGATCCTGGCCCCCGACCAGTACCAGCGCAACATCTGGCGGGACGACATTGAGCCCAACATCAAGGAGGGTGCGGCCGTCGCCTTCGCCCACGGGTTCAACATCCATTACGGCTACATCAAGCCCAGCGCCGACCACCCGGTCTTCATGGTGGCCCCCAAGGGCCCGGGCCATATCGTCCGTCGTGAGTATGTCGCAGGCCGTGGCGTGCCCGTGGTCGTGGCCGTTGAGCAGGATCCGCGCGGCGACGCCTGGGACATCACCCTGGCCTACGCCAAGGCTCTGGGCGCCCTGCGCGCCGGCGCCATCAAGACCACCTTCAAGGAAGAGACCGAGACCGACCTCTTCGGTGAGCAGGATGTGCTCATGGGTGGTGTCAACCACCTGGTCGAGGCTGGCTTCGAGGTGCTGACCGAGGCTGGCTACCAGCCCGAGATCGCCTATTTCGAGGTCTGCCACGAGCTCAAGATGCTGGTTGACCTGATGAACGAGGGTGGCCTGAACAAGGCTCGCTGGTCCTGCTCCGACACCGCCCAGTACGGCGATTTCACCTCCACCGTGGTGGATGAGTCCACCAAGGACAGGATGCGTCACCAGCTGCAGCGCATTCAGGACGGATCCTTCGCCAAGGAGTTCATTGACGACCAGGATGCCGGCGCCCCCAAGTTCAAGGAGCTCCAGGAGAAGTACTCCCACGAGAAGATCGAGGAGGTCGGCCCCAAGCTGCGCGCCATGTTCTCCTGGAACAAGGACGTCAAGGATGCCGACGAGGCTCAGTCCTTCACCGGCAAGATCGCCCGTTCCCAGGTGCAGTGACCTCTAGGTTCTGAGCATCAGCTGCCATTTTCCTGGCATCGCCGCAGACCGGCATTCGATATGAATCTGGTCTGCGGCTTTTTTATTTGAGGCATCGGGGTTCAGTGTCGAGCCCCAGTTGCATGGTTCCTCGATCCATAAGGTAGGGGGAATGCCTGCCGTTCCTACTCGCTAATACTGAGAATCTATTGTTATTGAATCGTTATTCTTTTCAGGGACAGCGGCTAATCGCAGATGTCAGAATGGATTTTGGCATAGGTGCTGACGTGATGATCGATCATGAGTCATGACCCATCTATGAATACTTGTCGTGCCGACTCAAGGGCAGTCATCGAAGCCAAGCCAGCAGTCGGCATGACACTGCAGGCGGGATTGCGGTATCCCGATGAGCCAAAGGTGGTGGAGTGCATGAAAAAAATGAAAACATTGGTGTCGGTCATGGTGACCCTGCCGATGTTGCTGTCCTTCGCGGGAGGTACGGCATACGCCCTTGAGCGTCCTGAGGCAAAAGGGCAGGAAACCAGATCACTAACCCCGGTTGCCTCCTATGACTTTAGCCAGGGAAACTTATCGGATTCAGTCAATGGCTATGCCATGACCCTTCACGGCGGGGCATCCATTGGGGCCTTCGGAGACCGAAACGGAAACGAGGCGCTGAATCTGCAGAATGGTCAGTCGGATGCTTCAAAAAACGTCCAATATGCTCAGCTGCCTTCGGAGATCTTCGAGTCTATAGGCAACGAGGCGACCATCGACTTCGCTGCCAAGTCGAGGCATGCCGACGATGGCAATTACTTCTCGCTGGCTATCGGCAAGGATGCTTCGCATTACCTTTTCTTCTATCTGAGCAAGACCAGCGCCAAATTGGCTGTTGCGGACAATGGCTGGCACAATGAGCCCTCCTTCAAGGAGCAGCTCGACAACAATGACGGAATCTGGCATGACTTCCGAATCATCATCAAGGATGATTCCATGGCCCTGCTCAGGGACAATAAGTTGGTGGGAATCAAGGCCAAGACCGGTATCAAGCTCTCCGATCTGGGAGGCTCCACCACCTACATCGGCAAATCCTTCTATCAGGGAGATGCGTACTGGAATGGCGCTATTGATGACCTGAAGATTTACAAGGGGGCCGATCTGGTCATGCCGACTGGGATAACCGTGACCGGAACCGGCCTGGTAAACGGATCCCTGGCCTTGATGGAGAACGATGAGCGGCAGCTGACCGCAACAATCACGCCTGAGAATGCCATCAGCCAGGAGGTGAGCTGGGCCTCGTCCAATCCCTCTGTAGCCACGGTCGATGCCAAGGGCAAGGTCAAGGCTGTGAAGGCTGGAACCAGCACCATTACCGCCACCAGCCGGGCTGGTGGACTGGTCAGTTCAGTCGACGTAACCGTCAAACCCTTGGATCCGGAAACGGCCGCCCAAGATGATGTGGATGCTCTGATCGCCGGGATTCCGTCTCAGGCGACAGGGAACCTGCCTTTGCTGGCCAAGGGACCCAGACATGATGTTGATGTCACTTGGACCTCTTCCGATCCCGGTCGCATCAGTCCGACGGACAGCAATTACCACGCACCAGCCAATGGTGCAGCCGACCCCTATCGGGGCGCCGGAATCGTCACCCGACCCTCTTATGGACAGGGCGATTCCAAGAAGGTCAGTCTGACGGTCACCGCCAAGGCGGGCAATGGGCGCACCGTATCGCGCAGTGTCGATGTTGTGGTCAAGGAGAAGCCTCGGTCTGCGCCGAATGTCGGGTACGCCGCGGTCACTTTTCTCTCTGACGCGGACAAGACCGGAGGAAAGATCGGCGAAGCTCTGTATGAATCGGCGACTTCCACCAAGCGCAATGACTTCTTCTCATTCAGCCCCATCAACAATGGCGACCCCGTCATTACTTCCAAGACGGACACCACCGGCCTGCGCGATCCATATGTGCTGCGCTCGCATGATGGCGACGAATACTATATGATCGCCACCGATCTGAAGGTCTCGCGCCAGGGCTGGGGTCAGAACCAGCAATATGGCTCGCTGAAGATCGAAGCCTGGAAATCCAAGGACATGGTCAATTGGACGCGGACCAACGCCGAGGACGGTTCGGATGCAGGCATCGTCGTCAACTCCCCCAACCAGGGGATGACCTGGGCTCCTGAGGCATTCTGGGATGACGCGCTGAACGCCTATGTGGTCTTCTTCTCCTCAAGGGCCTATACCGACAGTTCACGCTCGACGGCCGTCACCGGGAAGAAGGGTTCCCCGTACAACATCGTGCGCTATGCCGTCACCAGGGACTTCAAGACCTTCACCCCCGCCGAGGACTGGCAGGACACCGGATACTCGCGCATTGACTCCACGGTTTTCAAAATCGGCAGCTACTACTACCGAATGACCAAAAACGAGGAGAACGGTGCCGCAGGATCCTACGTAGTGGATGGCAAGTCCACCTTCCTGGAACGGTCGAAGTGCCTGACCTGCACCACGTCCAGTTCGGATCCCGATGCTGATGAGACGAGCACCTGGCGGTTGCTCGACCAGCGGCTGCTTCCCTTTGAGGGGCCGGAATCCATAGCCCTGAACAAGGATGACGTCAACCAGAACGAAGCCGGTGACGCCATGGTCATCATGGCTGATTCCGGGGGTTATCAGCCCTTCATGACCAGCAAGACGGATCTGAGTAAAACAGACTGGTCCCACAGGCTTTCGCAGACGCCGGGATGGTTTACTCAGAAGAAGCCCGGCAAGGGCGTCACCGGGTATGTCACGGATGATGGCATGCCCACCCCGAAGAGGCATGGGGCTTTCGTCGCTGTGCCTCGGAATGTTCTGGAAGCCATGCATAGGTACACCACAGCCAATCCCTCACATCTGGAACCGGTCGCCTCTACGACCCAGGCTGATTATGCCCCGGACAGCCGCAAGCTGAGCGTGACCGTCAAGGCCGAAGACCAGGGCGATGTGGCTGGCACCGTGAGCATCACGCAAAGCCCGGCATCAAGGCTGAGTCAGTCTTGGACGACCGATGTGAAACTAGGGGCCGATGGGAAGGCGACGCTGACTGTGCCGGATGCGGTTTCCGGAGATATCAGAGTCGATTATCAGGGGTACACCGACAAACTGGTCAAGCCATCCTCGACCAAGGTGACCGGGCTTGTCGTCAAGGCTGCGGACATTGGCCTGCCTGGCACGTCGGATACCCACCCCTCCCAGACATCTCCCATTGAACAAGTCAAGGCAGGAGGTGCTGGGTCGGTTTCACAGGACCCGGGGCTTTCTCAAACAGGTGCATCCGTTGGCGTCATTGCCTTGGTTGCGCTCGCATGCGCAGTCCTGGCAATCTGCTGGTTGCGATCGGCCGGGTATAGGTCGGCATCCAGGCGATGACTGTTCTGACCGGCTGTTCCTATGGGTTTTTTCGAGGAACGGCCGGCATTGGCAGTCCAAGACAAAAGGCTCCTGGAATCAGCTGTTCCGGGAGCATTCAAGAGCCACCGCAATGATGTGATGGCATTACACAGGAAGAGGCCCGTTAATGAACGGACATGGAAAGAGGGCCCTGGGGTTGCTCCTAGGGTGTGTAACACTGGCATCGGGGTCGCTGTTGCCCCTTGTCGCATCGGGTGAGGAGACAGAGAAACCGCTGATCCATTATTCCTTCGACGCTGCCCCCAGCGGCCGGACCATAGCCAACGAGGGCTCTGACGGTCACAGTGACGCCACTCTGGAAGGCGATGCTTCCGTCAAGGATGGTCGCCTCGTGCTGACCGGCACCCAGGACGTAGTCATTCCCACCGGTGCCTTGAAGGATAAGCAGGACCTTACTGTTTCGATCTGGCTGAAGAATAATTCCGGCTCTATGAACACTTCAGCGGCCTACATAGGGAACGCAGATACCACCAAAGGGTATTTCCTGCTCAACCCATCCAACCCTGCGGGGCGGGTCAAGGCGGTAATGACCACGGCGACCACCAATCAGCCCAACCAGTCCCCATGGGGCACCGAAGTGGGTCCAGGATCCACCGGGGCTCCCTCATCCGGCTCCAAATCCACTGGCGACATGGCCCTGTACACCACAGTCATCAGCGGCTCCACAGGAACGATGAGCTCCTATCTCAATGGCGCTCCGCTGGGTTCTTCCACCTACTCCATACCTCAAGGCGGTCTCGGCAATTACGGGGATCTGGTCGCCCACCTGGGCAAATCCTCCTATCCGGATCCAAGGAGCAAGATCGAGGTCGATGATTACGCCATCTACGATCAGGCCATGGATTCCGCTGCGGTCAAGGGGCTCTATACCAGCCAGGCCTTGGAGAAGATCATGCCGACGGTAGCGGTCCCTGCTCAGGCGAGTGAGAACTTCACACTCCCCACGGATCTCTCGGGCGTGCATCTGGACTGGGCATCCTCTTCAGCAGCCCTGGTCGTGGCCGATGATGGGGCAGTCACTGTCAACAGGCCTGCTCCCGGGCAGCCGGACGCGCGGGTGACTCTGACGGCCACTTTCAGCCTGAACGGGGTCGCTCGCACCAAGGCCTATCAGGTTTTGGTTCCCCATCTTCCGAGTGATCAGGAGCAGGCGCAGGCTGATCTGGATGCTGTGGGCATCGAGAATGCCGACGATGTGCGAACCAATGTCTCTATACCTACGGTCGGGGAGCACGGTTCCTCCTTCACCTGGTCCGTCAAGGATCCGGGAACGGTTGGTGCGGTGATCGTCGATGGCGTCAACGGCTCTTCCAAGACTGTGAAGGTCAACCGTCCCGTCGCTGGCAAGCCGGCTGCAACCGTGGTCCTGAGCTTGGAGGTCAAGCATGGTGACAGCAGGCTGGTCAAGGAGTTCACCCTTAAGGTGCAGCCCATGCCTGCCGACAACTCCAAGGATCAGGCCTATGTCTGGGCATTCTTCACCGGCGAGGGCGTCGGCGGCGAGAAGATCAGCCTGGCTGCGTCCAAGGGCAACAATGCACTGGACTGGAACACGCTGAACAACGGTTCTCCCCTCTTCACCTCCAGCAAGGGCGAGCAGGGGCTTCGCGATCCTTTCATCATGAGGTCCAAGGATGGCGACAAGTTCTACATGCTGGCTACCGATCTGAAAATCTCCGGACGCCCCAATGCTCCTGGAGGCCTGAGCGGTTTCATGGGTGCCCAGGCCAACGGATCCAAATACATCGAGATCTGGGAGTCGGATGATCTGACCCATTGGTCCCAGGAGCGGCATGTCAAGGTGAGCAACGACTATGCCGGCAACACCTGGGCACCTGAGGCCTATTACGACGCTGAGATCGGCAAGTACGTGGTCTATTGGGCATCCAACCTGTATCCGGGCACCGATCCGGCTGAAAGGACCTCGTTGACTTACAACCGGATGATGTATGTCACCACCGACGATTTCATCAACTTCTCCAAGCCCCAGGTCTGGATCGATGTAGACCGCAGGGGTCAGCCCGGCTCAGGATCCATTGATGCCACAGTGCAGAAGGATGGCGGCCTTTACTATCGCGTCTACAAGGACGAGAAGACCATGACGCTGCGTCAGGAGAAGTCCAAGGATCTTCTGGCCAAGGTTGCCGGATCCTATCCCACTGCTGCATCCAGCGATGCCAACGGCTGGTCCCTGGTCGGGGAACGCATCGGCGGCGGACAGGCCAACGGCTACGGCGGTACTTTCAGCGCTGGCGAAGGCCCATCCCTTTTCCGGGCGAACGACGGGGACATCAACGGATACCAGTACTACCTCTTTGCCGATCAGCCCAATTACCACGGTGGCCCCAACCACTATGTGCCGATGGCCACGAACAATATATCCAAGGCCGACCAGTGGAAGGTGATCGGCGACAAGATGCCCGAGGCCAACTTCCCGACCAATACGGACGGCGGCAAACCACGGCACGGCACTGTCCTGCCAGTGACCAGGGCTCAGTATCAGAAGCTCCTGGAAGCCTATGCGCCCCATGTGGCGGTCGCCTCGGTTCCGGCCATGTCTGTAGAGACGAAGGTCGGTCAGGATCCCACGCCGAATCTTCCTGCCGAGGTGGAGCTGACCAAGGCTGACGGAAGCAAGGAGCAGGTGAAGGTGGCTTGGGATGCCGTGGATCCGTCCGCCTACAGCCACCCCGGAACCTTCAGGGTAAGCGGAATCGCTGCGGATGCTTCTCGGATGCCTGTGGAGGTCACGGTCAAGGTCCTCTCCAATGACGCCAGCCTCAAGTCTTTGACCGTGGCCGGCCAACCAGTGGACCTGGCGCAGGCCTTGGCGGGTACTGCCACGCTGGCGCTCGCCGACCTGCCTGGACTGACTGAAGCCGACATCGCCGCTCTCGCCACGGATGATCAGGCTACAGTCGCCTTGACCTTGGATTCTTCCGGATCAGCGGAAAGGATGCTGACGGTCACGGTCACAGCAGCCGATAAGGCCACCACAAGGACCTACAAGGTCAAACTGACCCAGATTCGCAGCGCCCAGCCTGCACCCGACAAGGACAACACCCAGAAGCCGGGGCATTCATCATCCGGCAATCCATCCGGTACTGCGAACCCGCAGGCACAGGCTCGCCCCTCCCTCTCCGCCACAGGTGTGGACCTGTCAAAGGTTCCGAGTCTCCTGCTGGCAGCAAGCCTGGGGCTGGTTCTCATTGCCGTCTGCAGGTTCTTCGTCCGTCGACAGGGGCCGGCATCAGCCATGGACGGAGATGAGCAGAAGTGAAACGATGTGGAAGAATGATCGCCTGGATGGTGGCGATTCCGACCGCCTTGGCCGGATTGGCTTTCATCCCCGCAGCAGCAAGTGCTGTTGAAACCCTGCCCACCGAGGATTTGCTGGCCGAGTACTCCTTCGCCAGCAAGCCATCGGACGGGCACACGGTCGCCAATACCGCCCCTGGCAGCGCCTTTGGCGAGGCCCAGGTGCAGAATCCGGGAGACGATCTGTGGAAGGATCAATCCCTGGTTCTTTCCGGTGGGGACTGGAGCGGAGGGGGCAGCTGGGTTCGCCTGCCTGCGGACCTGCTTTCCGGCAAGTCCTCCGCTACCGTCCAGATGGAGGTCAAGGCGGATCCCGACATGTTGAAGAGCTTCCACTTCATGTGGAACATCGGCAATGCCTTCAACCAGGAATACCTGTTCAGCTCCCTCAACTGCGCCTTCGGACGCCAGCCGCTGGTGGGCATCAAGGCGAAGGGGACCGAGCATCTGGTCCAGTCGGGTTCCTGTGCGGTCCGGGCCGACCAGTGGATGTCGGTGACGGCCACCTTGGACGGGTCGGACGGTATGGCCAGGCTCTATGTCGATGGCGAGGAGGTCGCCTCTGGCAAGGTTCCCGTCACCACTGCCGATATTGGCGACCAGAGCCTCAACACCATCGGCCACTCGCCTTGGAAGGATGTGAATTTCAAGGGCCAGGTGGCTAACTTCCGTGTCTACGGCAGGGCTCTGGACGCTGGACAGGTCAAGAGCATCAGCACTGTCGACGCCAACATCCACAGGAGCGAACTGGTGGACGGACGCATCGATGCCCTGGGCTTTCATGACCAGAGCGTGGATGGCGACTACCTGGCACTTCCCACAGCGGGCGGCACGGTAACCTGGTCCTCATCGGATCCTTCGATCATCACTGATACAGGTATGGTCAACCAGCCGCCCTCCGGCGCTCAGGATCAAACGGTGACCATGACGGCTACCACCACAGTGCGTGGATTGACTGGCAGCAAGAGCTACCGCATCACCGTAAAACCGAGTACGAAGACCAAGGCCGAGAGGTTGCAGGAGGCGGCTGACGGTTACGTCATCCCGCCCCTGATCGCCTCAGGGACCAAGCTTCCTGTGGCTCCGGATCATACGACTCTGCAGCTGAAGGCCGCTTCCGGCATCTCCATCCGAGACGGGGGATTGGTCTCCATAGCTGGCGACAAGCCTGTCTCTGGACGGATCACTGCCACAATCACCGCTGCAGGAGTTGCCGAACCTGTTGTCAAAGACTTCGAGGTGAAAGTCCTTCCCAAGTCGAAGGCCAGCACCCTCCTTGCCTACGACCGTAATGCGACCTCGGCGGATACAGCCAACAACGGCGATATCGCGCACAGCATGCATCTGGCCCTCAAGGACGAAGCTTCGGGGCGGTACCAGCCCTACAACGGCAACTATGGCATCTTCTTCCCGCTGGGTTACGCCTCGCAGCCCGTCAACCAGAACACCAGGGACTACGCGCGCAGCCTCAAGGATCCCTCGATTTTCATGATGGGGGATGGGTCCTACGGTATCCTCTCCGTGCGCACCAACCGGGGGACGGATGTGCCGGACAGTCCCGGTCATCTGCTCTTTGCCCGGTCCACCGACCTGCTTGCCTATGAGGAGTCCCCGAACTCCGCAGGCCTGATTGACCTAGGCGAAACCAACGGGGTCAACAGCCCCTACGGGGTCTACGATACGGCGTCCAAGACCACCATGATCGGGTGGTATGACGACAACGGAGTGCCCAAGTACACCAGTTTCGCTGAGCTCAAGGGCAAGGATTCTGCGCATGGACCTGTTCATGTTGGGCGGTTCGCCACAGTCGGTGGCAGCCAACCGGCGTCAAAGGTTCAGGGCATCGATGACTATCGCCACGGTTCGTCCATGGTCATTGATCAGGACCGTGTCAAGGCCCTGCAAACCCGATTCGGTCGTCTGACCAACACCGGGGTGGAAGATTTCAAGGACATCACCGTGACCAAGGGGAGTTCAGCAAAGGGATTGAGGTTGCCGAAAACCGCTCGACTGACCTATTCCGATGGTTCCACAGGTTCACTGCCCATCAAAGATTGGGATACCTCGCATCTTGACTTGAACAAAGTCGGGGAATATGAGGTTACCGGCACCATCGGCCAGACCTCCTACAGAGTTCCTTTCGCTGAGGAGCGCGCTGACCCCTCCATCTACAAGTGGCAGTGGAAGCGGCAGGTGGACGGTCATGAACGGGTGGAGACCAAGTACCTCATGATTGCCACCAACGATATTGAAGGAGACTGCACCTGGCAGCATGGCAGTCCTCACATGCCCCTGCGGATGGCCGATGCCATCGCCGATCTGGCTGACACCCCTGGCCAGGACTCCGGGTTGATTGATGCCAACGGGTACAACGCCAAGGAACACATCATCCTTAAGGCGGGGGATCCTGATGCAGAGGGGCAGCCGATCATGCACAGCTTCTGGGCGCCCGAGATTCACGAGATCAATGGCAGGTTGACGGTCCTGTTCATGGCGGGATACGGAAACCAGTGGACCAATGGCAAGGCCGTCTATATGCAGCTCAAGCAGGATGCCGGAGGTCATGATCTTGACCCGACCGTCGCTTCCAACTGGGAGCGGCCGCGAGCCGTGACTCGTTCCGACGGGCGTCCCCTGGCCCTTGCCGCTGATGGAAGTGTCGGCATGTCCTTGGATATGAGCTACTTCCAGGATCAGAAGGGACAATCCTATTATGTCTGGCAGCAGCTGGGCGCCACCTATTTGGCCAGGATGAATCCTGCCGACCCTGCTCACGTCACCACCGACCCGGTGAGGATTGTCGCCCCGGATTACGCCTGGAACGCCACAATCGCCGAGGGACCTAATGTAACCCTGCACCAGGGTAAGCTCTATCTGATGTATTCAGGTTCCTCGGTCGGCAAGACCTACACCACGGGCATGGCCGTGGCCGACGGATCAGGCAGTACCGATCTGACCAATCCAGCCAGTTGGAGCAATCTCAACTATCCCATCCAGAATTCAGGCATTTTCAACGGAAAGTGGCAGCTGGGCACGGGCCATGGCATGTGGAGCGAGGACGAGGACGGCAATCAGATCTACGTCTTCCACGCATACGCCAACAAGACGGATGGCTACCGCAACTATTCCGGGCGGGATACTTTCGTGCGCCGAGTCCATTGGGCGGCGGATGGTCTGCCCGTGCTGGACATGGATGCGGATGAAGAACTCGCCCACCCTGATGTGAAAGTCCGGGTCACGGTGGTCGATTCCATAGCAAAGGTCGATAAATCCGGTCTTTCTGCTGCCTTGAAGAAGGCCGATGGTTTGGACCAGGGCAAATATGAGTCCGGTTCCTGGATGGCTTTCACTGCGGCTCGAATGCAGGCGCAGGCTGTCTATGACGATCCCAATGCCGACCAGGCTACTGTTAATGAGGCGCTGAAGGGTCTTCAGGAGGCTGTCAAGGCCCTGGTTCCCCTCAGTAGACCGGGCGGAAACGGGACGCAAAGTGGCGGTCTGGGACAAGGCAACAGTCTGATCTCTGCCGATGTCAGCGGACATGGTCGTCACGACCCTGGCCGTGATGCATCGGTCGGGGGCGGTGGTTTGTCCTCCACCGGGGCGGATGTCGCTGCAGTAAGTTTGGCGGCCTTGCTCATGGTCTCGTTGGCCTTGATGGTGGCCATTCCGGTCAGAAGAAGGTCGATGTCATCGTCGTTGACTTAGGCTTGAGCTTGGCCTGACGGTGCCCCGCAGATGGAACAGATCATCTGCGGGGCACTTTTACAAGGTGTCCGCCGTGTCCTGCTGCTTCAGCGGGCGGATTCGGCGCCGGACACGTCCATGTCCTTGAGGCGCACGATCTTGGTGTGGTTGACGAACTTGAAGCCCAGGTAGAGGACCAGGACCAGTACCACGCTGAAGTAGGTCATGGCCATGTGCGACCAGTTCAGGCTGAGCAGGGAGGGGATGTCCTGTCCGGCGATGACGATGACGCAGAGCACCATGGCCAGGACAGGGCCGAACGGGTAGAGCTTGGAGTGGTACTTGAGCTCGCTCAGGTCGTGCCCCTGGAGCTTGAAGGCCCTCCGGAAGCGGAAGTGGCTCAGGGCGATGCCGATCCAGGCGATGAACCCGGTCAGCCCGGTGGCGGTCACCAGCCACATGTAGAAGGACTGGCCGAAGATGCTGGAGGCGAAGGTGGCCAGTGACATGCAGACCGTGGCCACCAGAGCTGCCAGGGGGATGCCCCGCTTGGTGGTCTTGGCGAAGATGGCCGGAGCATAGTGGTCCTTGGCCAGTCCATAGAGCATACGGCTGGAGGCGTAGGCCCCGGTGTTGACGGCCGAGAGGATGGATGTCAGCACCACCGCGTTCATGACGCTGGCTGCCGAGGCCAGGCCGGCCCGTTGGAAGACCAGGGTGAAGGGCGACATGGCGATGTTCCCGTCAGAGGCTCCCAGGAGGTTGGGACTGGTGTAGGGGATCAGGGCGGCGATGACGAAGATGGAGAGCACATAGAAGAGCAGGATCCGCCAGAAGACGTCGTTGATGGCTTTGGGCACCGCTTTGCCGGGGTTTTCGGATTCACCTGCGGTCACGCCTACCACCTCGGTTCCCTGGAAGGAGTAGCCAGCGATCAGGAAGACGCTCATGATGGCCGGGAAACCTCCCACGAATGGAGCGTCCTTGTAGGTGAAGTTCTTCAGGCCGACCGCCGGCTGGAACATGATTCCGCAGATCATGGCCATGCCGATGACCAGGAAGACGATGATGGTAGCCACCTTGATCAGTGAGAGCCAGAATTCGGTCTCGCCGAATGCAGAGACCGTCAGGGCGTTGATCAGGAAGACGATGACCAGGACCAGCAGACTCCAGATCCATCCTGGGGTGTTGGGCAGCCAGTACTGGATCAGCAGGGCAGCGGTGGAGATGTCCACGGCACCCGAAATGGTCCAGTTCAGCCAGTAGTCCCAGCCCATGGCAAAGCCCAGGGCCGGATCCACGTAGCGGGCGCTGTAGGCGGCGAAGGATCCCGACACTGGAAGGTGGGTGGCCAGCTCGCCCAGGCTGGTCATCAGGAAGTAGACCATGACACCCATGGCTATATAGGCCAGAAGTCCACCGCCGGGACCGGCTGTAGAGATGGTGGAGCCGGAGGTCATGAACAGGCCGGTGCCGATGCAGCCGCCCAGGGCGATCATGGAGATGTGGCGGGTCTTGAGGTTGCGTTTGACGCTGCCGTAGCCATGATGCTCTTGCCCGGCCCGGTCGGATTGATTGGTGTTCGACGCTGCATTGCTGGTGTTCTGCGTCATGATCCTCCTCCTTTTGGCTGGGCGACGCACCGGGGAGTCCGGGGTCGTACTGAAATTGCGATTCCTGATATGCCGGCTGGATGCCGGAATGGATTCATATGGCCGGGTCCTTGAGCCGGTCCTCGAACGCTTAGGGAGTCTATGCCATTGGTATGGCCTTTCGGCTCCCGTGGTCACAATGTGTCATGGTAGTTGACGGATCTGTCATAGCGATTCCGGATCCCCGCTCAAATCCATCTCCTTCAGGGGCACGATCCGGGTATGGTACCGGATCTTGTAACCCAGGTAGAGGGCAAGCACCAGGGGCACACTGATGTAGGTGATGCCGATCTCCTGCCAGTTCCAGTTGACGAAGGCCTCGATGTTCTGCCCGCCGATGACGATGATGCACAGGATCAGGGCCAGGATGGGCCCCAGGGGGAAGAGCTTGGCATGGTAGCGCAACTCCTCAACCCGGTGGCCCTGGACCACCCAGGCGCGACGGAAGCGGTAATGGCTCAGGGCGATGCCGACCCAGACGATGAATCCGGTCAGCCCCGAGGCGGCCACCAGCCACATGTACATCCGCTGGCCGAAGATGCTGGCGGCAAAGGTGGCCAGGGAGACCACGAGAGTGGCGACCAGCGAGGCCATGGGTATGCCGTGACGGGTGGTGTGCCCGAAGAAGGCGGGGGCGTAATGGTCCTTGGCAAGGGCGTAGAGCATCCGGGTGGAGGCGTAGACACCCGAGTTGGCGGACGAGAGGACCGAGGTCAGGATGATGGCGTTCATGACGCTGGCTGCCGAGGCCAGACCGGCCCGCTGGAAGACCATCGTAAAGGGTGACATGGCGATGTCCCCCTCGGCGGAGCTCAGCAGATTGGGACTGGTATAGGGGATCAGGGCGGCGATGACGAAGATGGACAGTACGTAGAAGAGCAGGATCCGCCAGAAGACGTCGTTGATGGCCTTGGGAACCGCCTTGCCGGGGTTTTCGGACTCGCCGGCCGTGACCCCGATCAGCTCGGTGCCTTGGAAGGAGAAGCCTGCAATTAGAAAGACGTTGAGGATGGCGGGGAATCCGCCCACGAAGGGGGCGTCCTTGTAGGTGAAATTGCCCAGGCCCACGGCTGGGCGGAACATGATGCCGCAGATCATGGCCAGACCGATGACCAGGAAGACGATCACCGTCACCACCTTGATCAGAGCCAGCCAGAACTCGGCCTCGCCAAAGGCCGACACGGTCAGGGCGTTGATCAGGAAGATGACCACCAGGACCAGCAGGCTCCAGACCCATCCTGGGGTGTTGGGCAGCCAGTACTGGATCAGCAGGGCGGCGGTGGAGATGTCCACAGCCACGGTGATGGCCCAGTTCAGCCAGTAGTTCCAGCCCATGGCGAATCCCAGGGCCGGATCCACATAGCGGGCGTTGTAGGCGGCAAAGGAGCCGGAAGTGGGCAGGTGAGTGGCCAGCTCGCCCAGGCTGGTCATCAGGAAATAGACCATGAGGCCCATGGCCGCATAGGCTACCAGCGCGCCTCCTGGTCCGGCCTTGGCGATGGTGGAGCCGGAGGTCATGAACAGGCCGGTGCCGATGCAGCCGCCCAGGGCGATCATGGTGACGTGTCGGGTTTTAAGGTTGCGTTGAACCCGGTCGGTGGAAGCGGAGGGACTGGCCTTTCCGCCCTGCCTGGTCGCCATAACTGCTCTTTTCCTTGGACTGACCTGAGAGCCCTATGACGACGGTTCCGGCCAGTTCCGCTCAGGCGGAATCCAGGCGGGTTGCCTGTCTGTGACACTGCACATAGCGCTCCGCAACATGGGGTTGCGACAGTCCCGGACCTGTTCGACCCGGGCCCAACGGGTCGGATGGGCGGATCCGAACCGTTTCGGCCGGACCTCCTTTCGCCGAGAATGCGCGACACCGCACTGTCTGATCCCGGTTACTGATAGGTTCGGCGACCTCTTCAGTGGCTTTGCAATTACGCGTAAGCATAGAGGGATTCTCAGACAAGGTAGGAGCGCTTGCTTTATAGGGCATAGGGCGAAGTCGTCGAAAGCGTTGCTACCGCAAAGCACTACACCAGCCTAGAGTTCGTTTGATCCAACAGGTTGATGTCAATTGTGAATGAAGATAATCAAATGAAAATCCCGTGGTTTAGCACCGCTTTGCTAAATCTACATTTCCTGTAATTGAATTAATAAACTGTCCTCGCAAATAAGTACTGCTATACTGAATGTGCACTTCGAGGTTAAGACAATGTTGTTTTTTATGAAGGGGTGAATCAAGATGAGAACCAGCAGCAAACGCATAATGGCGGCCATGGCTGCAGTGGCGGCCTTAAGTATGACATTGGCCGGATGCGGCTCCTCCGGCGGATCCGATGCCAGCAAGGGCGGTGACACCAAGTCGGGTGGCAAGGTCGAACTGACATACCTGCACCGTCTTCCTGACAAGCAGGGCATGACCATGGTCAAGGACACCGTGGCCAGGTGGAACAAGGATCACCCGAACATCCAGGTCAAGGCCACCAAGTTCAATGGCAGCCCCGGCGACCTGATCAAGAAGCTGGAGACCGACGTCAAGGCCGGTAATGCTCCCGATCTGGCCCAGGTAGGCTACGCTGAGCTGCCCGAGGTCTATACCAAGGGCATCGTTGAGGATGTCACTGCAGAGGCAGGCAAGTACTCCAAAGACTTCGCAGAGGGTCCCAGCAAGCTCATGAGCGTGGACGGCAAGGTCTTCGGTCTGCCCCAGGATACCGGTCCCATGGTCTACTACTACAACAAGACGGAATTCGACAAACTGGGCATTAAGGTCCCCACCACGGCCGAGGAATTCATCGAATCGGCCAAGAAGGCAGCGGCTCAGGGCAAGTACATCATGACCTACCAGCCCGATGGCGCAGGCATGGCCTTCTCCGCCCTTTCCGGCGCGTCATCTCCCTGGTACAAAATCAAGGACGGCAAGTGGGTCGTCAATGTTGATACGCCCGGCTCCAAGGCCACAGCCGACTTCTACCAGCAGCTGCTCGATGCCAAGGCGATGAACCTGACCCCCAGCACCGACCCCTCCTTCGCTGGCGCCTTCCATGACGGCTCCATCATCGGAACTGTTGACGCCGCCTGGAATGCCCCGATCATGATGGACTGGATCGGTGATGCCGGCAAGGGCCAGTGGAGGGTCACCCAGATCGGCGACTGGTTCAAGAACGGCGAGAAGACCGGGCCCAACGGCGGTTCGGGCGTTGCAGCCATCAAGGGCACCAAGCACAAGGCAGAGGCCATGGAGTTCCTGGATTGGTTCAACACCCAGGTGCCTGATCTGACCTCTCAGGGTCTGATTGTCGCGGCCTCCACCGAGAAGGCCAAGACCCCTCAGTCCTGGACCGAATTCTTCGGCGGGCAGGACGTGATGGCGGAGTTCGCCAAGGCCAACGCCAACATGGGCTCCTTCAACTACATGCCCGGATTCTCCGCGGTGAGCAGCGCCGTCGGCGAGGCTGCTGACAAGGCCGGCAAGGGTCAAGCCAAGGTCTCCGATGCCTTCGATGCAGCACAGAAGACATCCCTCGCCACACTGAAGGATTATGGCCTTCCGATCGCCAAGGATTGATCGGTAACCGCTCTTCGGCGGATACAGCAGGGAGGCCTTCCCTGACAATCTCACCAGGTTGGGGAACCCGGGTCTGTGGCCCGTGTTCCCCGCCTGCTGGAAGGTCGCTCGCCTTATAGGTTCCGAGAGGATGGGTTATTCACATGAGCCATCGAACAGCAGCTGAGGCAGGGGCTCAGAAGAAGGGGAGATCCGAGATCGTCAAACGCAACGAACGGACGGGTTGGGCATTCATGATGCCTTTCTGCATCCTCTTTGCGATTGTCTTCATCATCCCCATCGCCTATGCCGTCTATATGAGCTTCTTCCAGCAGGTGGCCTCGGGCGGCGGCGCCTACGGCGGGGGCGAGTTGATCAATAAGTTCGTCGGGTTGGAGAACTTCCGATTTACAGTCACCTCCGCAGCCTTCTGGACCGGCATCGGCAGGGTTCTAATCTACACGGTCATCCAGGTCCCGGTCATGATCATCGCCGCTCTGGCCCTGGCCATGCTTCTGGATTCCTTCATCGTCAAGCATGTCACCCCCTATCGGCTGGGCTACTTCCTGCCCTATGCCATCCCGGGCGCGATCGCGGCCATCATCTGGGTATTCCTTTACAACGACCAGTTCTCGCCCATCGTCAAGGGCCTGGCAGCCATAGGAATACACGTCAACTTCTTCGCATCCAACGCGCTGATCGCCTCCATGGCCAACATCACCACCTGGACCTTCACGGGCTACAACATGCTGATCTTCCTGGCAGCCCTCCAGGCCATCCCGCGTGACCTCTATGAGGCTGCCCGAATCGACGGAGCCAACGGTTTCCAGATCGCCATGAGAATCAAACTCCCCAACGTCAGGGGGGCCGCCCTCCTGGCCATGCTCCTGTCCATCATCGGCAGCATCCAGCTCTTCAACGAGCCCCAGGTCATGCAGACCGTCGACAAGGGCATATCGAACTCATACACCCCCATGATGATGGCCATGAACACATCACGAGGCATCCTCACCCCCAAGGGTGACGGTCCGGCTTCAGCCATCGCAATCGTCATGGCGCTGATTGCCGGGATCCTTGCCGCCCTCTACGCATACATCGAGAGGAAGGTGAACGAATCATGACCTCGGCCAATCCCGCACGCCTCGCAAAAAAGCAGGACAAGCTCCTCAAGCAGAAGGCCGATGAGCTGCCCCGCTCCATGAGGCCCACCAAGGTGGTCAAGATCACCACCATCGTGGTTCTGGTCTTCGCCCTGATCTACTTCCTCTTTCCCATCTACTGGGCCATCATCGCCTCTACCAAGTCGCCCTCCCAGCTGGTCAGCAGCAACGGCCTCTGGTTTGCTGTCGACCTGAAGAAGATTCCCCAGGCAGTGGCCACCAACTACTCGATCCTCCTGGGCTGGACCCACTCGCAGTTCTGGCACTGGGTCTTCAATTCCTTGATTTACTCAGGGGTTTCCGCCCTGATCGGCACGGTGGTTTCGGTCATGGCCGGGTATGGCACAGCCAAGTTCCAGTTCCGTGGCAGGGGCGTCGTCATGACCATCGCCATGTCCGCCCTGCTGATGCCCTCGGCCCTGATGACCATCCCCCAGTACTCCATCTTCAATGCCCTGCATCTGAGCAACACCATGCTGGCAGTGATCATCCCCTGCTCGGTCTCGCCCTTCGGTTTCTTCCTGGGAAGGGTATACGCCCAGAGTTCGGTACCTACCGAGCTTCTGGAGGCGGCCAGGATCGACGGTGCCGGTGAAGCCAGGATCTTCTTCACAATCGTGCTGAGGATTCTTGCGCCCGCCATGGTCACGATCTTTCTCTTCCTCTTCGTGGCCACCTGGAACAACTTCCTCCTGCCGCTGATGATGCTCTCCAGCGAGAACCTATTCCCGGTGACCCTGGGCCTCTATGGTCTGGTCTCTCTGCCGGTCTTTACCGATCGAGGGGCGCTGATGATGGGGTCGCTGCTGGGTGTTCTGCCGGTGATCATCCTCTTCTTCTGCCTGCAGCGGTTCTGGCAGGCTGGACTGACCGCCGGTTCGGTCAAGGAGTGAGAGTCCAAGGCTGCACACAGTTTTTCAGTCATTCCGTTACGAGATATTCCAAGGAGATTTGATTCAATGACCACGACCGGGCGCTTTACCCTGCCGGGCGAAGAGAACTTTGCCGAAAAGACCAAGGAGCTGGCCAAACTCTGGGGAGCGGATGCCATTCGCAATTCGGACGGCACCCGCTTGGACCAGGAGCTGTTGAACTTAGGGATGAAGGTGTACAGCGCCTACTTTCCTACTCGCGCCCACAACGAGTGGATCAGCAAGCACATGGACGAGACCCCGCAGGTCTACCTGATGTCTGAGCGCATACTGGCCCACGAAGACCAAGTGCAGATTCCCTTGATGGACCGCTACTTCGACCAGCAGCTCAGGCCCAACAGGGATGCCGACCCCCATCGGTACTGGGAGGTCATCGACCGCACCGCCGGACGGGTCCTGGACCAGTCGGAGTGGAGCCTGGATCCGGATCAGGACCTGGTTCGCGTGACCGGGGCCACCCCCATGCACGAGTACACGGCATCCTTCCTGGCCTACATCATCTGGGATCCGGTCGAGATGTACAACCACCTGACCAACGACTGGGGCGACAAGGAACACGAAATTCCTCTGGACATCTACCACCCTGCCACCCGAAAGTTCGTCATGGATGCCTATCGGCAGTGGCTGGATGAGAACCCGGCGACCGACGTGGTCCGGTTCACCACCTTCTTCTACCAATTCACGCTGATCTTCGACCAGCTCCACCGGGAGAAGCTGGTGGACTGGTTCGGATATGCCTGCACGGTCTCCCCCCAGGCCTTGGACGATTTCGAGACCCGATACGGTTACCGTCTGCGTCCAGAGGACTTCATCAACAAGGGCAGCTACAACTCCTCCTTCTGCATTCCTGGCAGGGCACAGCGCGATTGGATCGATTTCCTCTCGGATTTCGTGCGAGAGAACGTGAAGACCATGGTCGACATGACCCACCAGGCCGGCAAGGAAGCCATGATGTTCCTGGGAGACCAGTGGATCGGCACCGAGCCCTACAAGCCGGGCTTCGAGAAGTTGGGTCTGGATGCTGTGGTCGGGTCCGTGGGCGACGGCACCACCCTGCGCATGATCTCCGACATTCCAGGGGTCCGCTACACCGAAGGTCGGTTTCTGCCTTACTTCTTCCCAGATACCTTCCATGAGGGCAACGATCCCAGCATCGAGGGGCTGGACAATTGGCGCAAGGCCCGCAGGGCCATCCTGCGCAGCCCCATATCGCGCATGGGCTACGGCGGCTACCCATCCCTGGCGGCCAAGTTCCCCAAGTTTGTTCGGACCGTGGCCCGCATCGCAGACGAGTTCCGCGATCTGCATGACAGGACCAAGGGGAGGGCGGCCCAGGGACAGCTCAATGTGGCGGTGCTGAATTCCTGGGGCGCCATGCGGTCCTGGATGGCCTACACGGTGGCGCACGCCCTGCCCAACAAGCAGACCTACTCCTACTACGGGGTTCTGGAGGCACTGTCGGGCATGAGGGTGAACGTCCGCTTCATCAGCTTTGACGACATTCTGGCCCACGGCGTGGATCATGACCTGGATGTGATCATCACCGGTGGTCCGGCCGATACGGCCTTCAGCGGTGGCGGGGTCTGGAAGAATCCTGCCCTGCTGGAGACCCTGCGATCCTGGGTCGACGGGGGAGGGGCCCTGGTCGGCATAGGCCAACCGACTGCTCTGGAAAGAGAGGGGCGCTTCTTCCAATTGGCCGACGTTTTCGGCGTTGATCAGGAGCGCTTCCATACCCTTTCGGTAGACAAGTACTTCCCGAAGGTCACCGAGAGGCACTTCATCACCGCCGATCTGCCCGAGGACGGCAAGGCGGACTTCGGAGAGCCCGTAGTGAACACCTACTCCATCAACGAGGATGTCACCCTGCTCAGGGCCGACCAGGGTCAGGTGCAGCTGGCGGTCAACCAGTATGGCATGGGCCGTGGGGTCTACCTGTCCGGACTGCCCTATTCGGCCGTCAACGCCAGGCTTCTTGAACGGATCCTCTTCTATGCTAGTGGGCGACAGGACCGGTACGGGGACTGGAGCTGCACCAATCCTCATTGCGAGGTGGCCTACTTCCCGCAGGAGGGCGTCTACTGCGTCGTCAACAACACCGACTTGCCCCAGGAGACCAGCGTTCGTCAGGCAGACGGCCAGGTCAGAGACATCGTCCTGGAACCCAGCGCCATGGTCTGGCAGCAGGCATAGGCAGGTTCGGCAGGAAAGGGGCTATTATGACGACGGTTCAGGATCAGGAGCTGGCCGCGGTTGCCGCCCACTACCCACTCGAGGGGCGTGTGGAGAGCATTGCGCCTTATGGCAACGGGCACATCAATCAGACTTATCTGATACAGACGGACAAGCGTCGTTACATTCTGCAGCGAATGAATACCTCGGTTTTCCCTGATACGGCCTCCCTGATGCGCAATATCGAGTTGGTGACCGAATTCCTGCGCTCGCAGGGCCAGGAGACCCTGGACATCATCCGCAATAGAGAGGGCAGTACCTACTGTGAGCTGGCAAGCGGAGCCTGGCGGGTCTATGCCTTCATCGAGAACACGATCTCCTACGATCTGGTCCCTAGCCCAGATGTTTTTAGGGAAGCGGGCCAGGCCTTCGGACGATTCCAGAACTCCCTGGCGCTCTTCGATGCCTCTCAGCTGACCGAGACCATCGCCCACTTCCATGACACCCCCAAGCGGTTCGAGACCTTCAAACAGGCTGTTCAGGAAGATATCAAAGGCAGGGCATCCACCTGCCGGACCGAGATCGACTGGTATATGGAACGTGCCGACCAGTACCCGGTCATCATGGAAGGGCTGGCCGATGGATCCATTCCACTCAGGGTCACCCATAACGACACCAAGCTCAACAACATCCTGATGGATGCAGCCACCGGTAAGGCCAGGGCCATCATCGACCTGGACACGATCATGCCCGGATCCATGCTCTTCGATTTCGGCGACTCCATCCGTTTCGGCGCCTCGACAGCCCTGGAGGACGAGCGTGATCTGGATAAGGTTCATTTCAACCCCGATCTTTACCGTGCCTATGCTCAAGGGTTCCTGGGAGCCGTGGCCGGCAAGGCCGTGGACCGGGAGCTGAGCCTCTTCCCGGCTTCCTGCAGGATTATGACCCTGGAGTGCGGCATGCGCTTTCTGACCGACTACCTTCAGGGCGACACCTATTTCGCCACCGCCTACCCGGAGCACAATCTGGTGCGGACCCATACCCAGATGCGCTTGGTGGAGGAGATGGAGGCTGACGATGCCCGCATGCAGGAGATGACCGCCCAGGTGGTCGAAGAGGTGAGGAGCTGATGCTGAACCGGGTTTACCGGAGCCTTGACGCTCTAATCGGGTACGCCTGTGCCTGTCTGGACCTGGACCCGTCCGATGTCGACTGGGCTCGCAATCAGATCCTGGCGCTTTTCTCCTTGGACTCCTACGATTCCGGGGATGGATCTGCTGATCCCGCTCCCGGTGGCGTCGATGATCTCCTGGAATCCTTTATGCAGGCCTTGGAGGGCGCCGGGCTTATGGTTCAGGATGATGCCCCCTCCATGGCAGATACGGTTATGGGAATCCTGTCCTCCAGGCCATCCCAGCTGCAGCGGCGCTTCACGCAGGTGGAGAGGGCCCAGGGTGGTATGGCCGCCATGCACTGGTTCTACGACTATTGCGTTAAAAACACCTACATCAAGAAGTCCCGTCTGGATAGGAACCCTTGTTTCTCCTCCGGGGGCGTGGTGGTCACCATCAACCTGGCCAAGCCGGAATTCAAGGATATGAAGAAGGCTGCGGCGGGCAACAGCACCGCAGGCGGGTATCCCAAGTGCACCATCTGCCATGAAAATGAGGGCTTTGCCGGGCGCGACAAGCGCACACTGCGGACCATCCCCCTGACTCTGGGCGGGCATGACTGGTTCTGGCAGTTCTCGCCCTATGGGTACTTTCGCGAGCATGGCATCTGTGTCAACGCTGATCACACCCCCATGCACGTGGACCGGGACACCTTCGGGAACCTGCTGGATTTTGTGGACCGTTTCCCCGGCTACTTCCTAGGCTGCAACGCCGCCCTGCCCCGCATTGGCGGATCCGTTTTGGCCCATGACCATTATCAGGGCGGAGGAGAGCGCCTGCCTGTGCATCAGGCCAGGGCTTGGCGGACCCTGCACTTGGGCGGCCACCCTGATACTCCTATCGAGATTCTGGACTGGCCGGGGACCGTGGTCAGAGTGGTTTCGCCATTGCGGCAGGAGATTATTCAGGTCAGCGAGACCATCAGGCAGGCCTGGGTGGATTACGACAACCCGGACCTAAACATCGCCAGCCAGGGGCCAGAAGGACGGCAATCAGCCCTTTCGCCCAGCCTGGTCAAGACCGACCGAGGCTATGAGATGAGCCTGATCCTGCGTAATAACGGTGTCAGTCCGGAGTTTCCGGATGGTATCTTCCACGTGCACCCGGAGTTCTATCCGGTCAAGCAGGAACCCATCGGGCTGATTGAGGCCCAGGGGCTCTTCGTCCTGCCCGGAAGGCTGGTCGGCCAGCTTGCCTGCCTGGAGAAGGCCCTGGTGGCAGGTACCGGGCTTCCCGAACAAGTAGCCGACTTCAACTTGGAGTATGGCGAAATTACCAAGGCTCTGCAGGGGTCGCATGATCCGGACCAGGTTCATGAGGCCCTTAAGAGTGAGATTGGCAGTGTCTGCGCCCGGATCCTGGGCAACACCGCAGTCTTTAAGCGGCCCGAACAGACCGAGGAATTCCTGCGGGGGCTGGGTTGCCGGTAGGTGGCGTAGATGAATAACACCAATGACAGGGGATGACCGATGGGCGGAACAATCATGGGCGGAAACCAACCGATCGCGAGGCAGGGCGCCACGGACTCCTGGGAGACCCTGCGTACTCAAGTAATGGAAGTGCACCTCAGGCCCGACTTTCCTTCGGTGATTGACTATCGGCTGAAAGCACCTCAGGCTGAAAGAACCATGCTTGGGCAGGTCCGGGATCTGCGTCTGGTGGCCATCAACGGCGTCGAGATTGAGCTGGGTCCTGACAAGGTGGAGCTGGAGCGGGAGAATGAGACCAGTCTGGTCTATCGACTTCATGTGATTGCTGCGGGTCAGGGGATCGATGCGGTTTTGGCAGTCCGCATTTCAGTCGAGGACGCCTCTCTGAGCTTTAAGGTGATCTCGATTGGGAACCTGGCCGGCCCCGACCATCCAGTCCAGACGGTGGCCTTCCCCGGACAATGCCTGATTTCCGTGACCAGCACTCAGGCGGATGCGGAGTTTACCGGCGCTCGCATGTCTGCGGACGTCTCCATCAGTGGCGATGTACACCGGGCGGTCACCGAGCAGATGGAGGAGGATCCTATTGGGCAGGACTACATGTATGGCTTCCTCTCCGCAGATGGCCTCAGTGCCGGCCTCTGGAGCAACTCCGAGCACGATGGGACCACCGCCAGCAAAACGGGAACCGGCGGCGCGCAGAACACCAGGGTTCTGGCGGTTCGCGACCAGGTGGACGGAGTCACCGTCCTCGGTCTGACCAGCGCACCTTGGATATACAACCGGGTGGTCCAGGATTCCCACGGACGCTCTTATACGGTCGGGGAGACGGACAAGCCCGCCATGGCAGTGGCTCTGGCCGGAGACTTGAACGATGACGGGGTGGTCAACTGGCAGGACGGCGCCATCGCCTTCAGGCACATCATGAACAATCCGTATGGTTCTGATGACATTCCGGACCAGGTGGCACGACGCATAGCCATGAACTTCGGCTCTCAGGCCCAGAATCCCTTCATGACAACCTTGGATAACGTCAAGCGGGTGGCCCTGGCCACCGATGGCCTAGGTCAGTCCATCCTTCTCAAAGGTTATGGCAACGAGGGCCACGACTCCGGCCATCCGGACTACGACGACATCGGTCGACGAATCGGCGGAGTCAAGGATATGAATGCTCTGATGGACAGGGGCAAGGCCTATGGGGCCCGGTTCGGAGTCCACGTCAATGTAGACGAGATGTATCCCGAGGCCAAGGCCTTTTCCGAAGACATGATTCGCGGGGACGGCAAGGGCGGCCTCTGCTACGGCTGGAACTGGCTGGACCAGACTGTGGGCATCGATGGCATCTACGATCTGGCCTCTGGCGCCAGGAGGGAGCGCTTTGCCGCCCTCGCCCGTGAGGTCGGTGACAGGATGGACTTCGTGTACGTGGATGTCTGGGGCGATGGGACCTCGGGGGAGGAGGATTCCTGGCAAACCCGGCAGCTCTCGAAGATTCTGACCGATAACGGGTGGGGGATTGGCACGGAGTACGCTTCGGCCAACGAGTATGATGCCTCCTTCCAGCATTGGTCCCTGGATTTGACCTATGGATCTCCCCATGACAAGGGTGAGAACTCCCAGGTCATGCGGTTTCTGCGCAACCACCAGAAGGACAGCTGGATAGGTGATCACCGAGCCTTCGGAAGCGCAGCCAACGCCCCGCTCCTGGGCGGCTACAGTATGAAGGACTTCGAGGGATGGCAGGGGCGCAACGACTTCGATGCCTATATGGATAACCTCTACACCTGCGACCTCTCGACCAAGTTCATCCAGCACTTCAGAATCATGGCCTGGTACAACGACCCCATCAATGTCGATTCAGTGCGTGACTCGACCAGGAATCAGGGGAACGAACAGATTGAGCTGGTCAATGATCAAGGTGACAGGCTGGTCATCTCCAGGGGTTCCAATGATCAGGCATTGCCCGTCTACCGCGAGCGCACGATGATGCTGAATGGCCGCGTGGTGCTTGTCGGCGATTTGGAGGCCAATGACCCCAAGGCCGACAAGCCTGGGCTTGAAACCGGAACCGGCGCAGGGGCATATCTGCTGCCCTGGGTCTGGGATGCCAATACAGGGGACCGGCTCAATCCAGATGAGCAGAAGCTCTACCACTGGAATACTGCAGGCGGCTCAACCACCTGGGAGCTCCCGGAATCGTGGCGCGATGCCTCTGCTGTCATCGTCTACCGGCTGACCGACCAGGGCAGATCGGAGCCAAGGGAGATTCCGGTGGTGCAGGGGAGCCTCACCCTGGATGCCAAGCCCAGAACACCCTACCTGGTCTGCCGGCATGCGGGCCAGGGGGTTCAGGTGGACTGGTCGGGAGAGCATCTAGTGGATGCAGGGTTCAACGGCGGCGAAAGGCTGCTCCAGTCGGTCTGGTCCGTGAAGGGGCCCGGGCGTGCCTCGATCACCAAGGGTCAGTGCGCCAATCCCATGCTCAGGCTTGAGGGTTCGGTCTGTGCTGTGCAACCCCTGACCAACCTGGTGCCAGGCAAGAGGTATGCCCTCTATCTAGGGCTTGACAACCGTGGCGGCCAGGTCAAGCTGAGTGTGGAAGCGGACCAGGGTGGGGTGCTGGCTCGCAATATGAGCGGCCCGAGCATTGCCAAAAACTATGTCAAGGCCTACGCCCATAACACCGATGCCCCAACGACTGACGGCAGCAGCTACTTCCAGAATGCCTATCTTTTCTTCATGGCTCCCAAGGGTGGGCAGACCCGTCTGGCCTTGGCGCATGAAGGGGAGGGCGCCGCCTACTTTGACGACATTCGCCTGGTTGAGAACGACTACGACGGCATCAGCTTGGACCAGGACGGTCATCTGGCTGAGCTTACCTGTGACTTCGAGGATAACGTCCAAGGCATCTGGCCTTTTGTGGTGGCTGGTGCTGAAGGGGTGGAAGACAACCGAATCCACCTGGCCCAGCTGCATGAGCCCTTCACGCAGGCCGGGTGGACGGTCAAAAGAATGGACGATGTCCTCCAGGGTGACTGGTCTCTGAAAGTCAACGGTCTGACTGGAAGACGAGCTCTCCTCTTCCAGACCATTCCCCAGAACGTCCCCTTTGCGCCGGGTCGACGCTACAGAGTCTCGTTCGACTACCAGTGTGGCTCGGACGGCATTTACGCCCTGGCAACAGGTAGAGGCGAATACCCCGCTGAGGATCTGAACCTGTATCCCTTGCACAAGGCTCTAGGGGTCACCGCCAGATGCGAGTTCGAGCTGACTGGCGATGCGAATGGCGATACCTGGTTCGGCATTTACTCCACTGACAGACAACCAGATCTGGAAGGCAGCAGCGGCTCGGAGGCCAACATGGCTGGCTACCAGGATCTGGTTGTCGATAATCTGCGGATTACCAGTCTCTAGTCAGAGATTCCTGAGTCAAGACGGAAGGGTTGCATGGTCAATTTCCTTAACTTGTTCTTGGCCACACTAAGTAAAAACAGCCGGTCGCGCTTATATTGATTCGTCCATTTCAGGCTCGACGCTGGGTCAGCTGGTAGGCCGTCAGGAGGACGATCAGCCAGATGGGCCCGGCGATGACGGCTACCCGGTAGCTGGGCGAGAAGCACATGAGTACCACGATCATGGCCAGGAAGGCCAGGACCGCCCAAGGGGTCACCCGGGCAAAGGGCAGCTTGAAGTGCAGGGCGTTCAGAGCGCTCTCGCCGGTCTTGCCCGCCAGGTCGCCCGGCCCCTCGCCTCGTGCCACGGCACGCCGGAAGAGCATCTCGGTCACCATGATCATGGACCAATTGATGATGGCCGAGATCGTGGCGATGCTCATCAGGTAGTTGAAGGCGAACTGGGGCCAGAGGAAGACCACGACCACGGCCAGGGCGATGATGCAGGCCGAGGTCAGCACTCCTGCGTAGGGCACGCCTCCCTTGGACAGGCGGCTCAGGTACCGGGGGGCATTGCCCTGCCGGGCCAGGGAGAAGAGCATACGGGAGTTGGAGTAGAGGGCCGAGTTGTAGACGCTCATGACTGCGGTCAAACAGACGAAATTGAGGATGCCCGCGGCCGCGTGGACCCCAACCGAGTCGAAGATCTGAACGAAGGGGCTGACGACCATACCTTGCGCGTTGGGCTTGCCGATGGCATTCCAGGGGACCACGGCCATGATCACCCCAAGCGTCAGGATGTAGAAGACCAGGATCCTCCAGATGATGGCATTGGTGGCCTTGGGGATGGTCCGACGGGGATCGGAGGCCTCCCCGGCGGTAATGCCAATGAGCTCGGTGCCGCCGAAGCTGAACATGACCACCGCCAGTGACATGAGCAGACCGGTCCACTGGCCATTGGCCCCGTGACGCATGAGTCCGTTGGGCAGGAACCCGCCGCCTACGGTGAACCAGTTGGCGAAGGAGGCCCGCAGTCCGTTGGCCGTGGGCAGGGCCATGACTACGACGGCCAGGCCGCCTATGATCATAGCGATGATGGCCGCGATCTTGATGATGGCGAACCAGAACTCAAACTCGCCGAACTTGCTGACCCCCATCAGATTGGCGGCCGTGATGACCACCAGGAAGAAGGCTGCAGAGACCCAGGCGGGTATTGCCGGGAACCAGAAGTTGACGAATGTGCCCACCACGGAGAGTTCGACCATGGATACCAGGACGTAGTTCATCCAGTAGTTCCACCCCGAAACGAACCCTGCCCGCTTGGACCAGTAGCGGGTGGCGTAGTAGCTGAAAGCGCCGGACTTGGGGTCTTCCACGCTCATTTCGCTCATGGCCCTGACGATCATGAAGATGGCCAGACCGCCTATCAGATAGGCGATGATGATGGCCGGCCCTGCCAATGAGATGGATTCCCCGGACCCGTAGAAGAGTCCCGTCCCTATGGCGCCGCCCAGCGAGATGAGCTGGATGTGCCTGTTCTTCAGGGTTTTGCGCAGATCCTTGCCCTGCGACTCCTTGGGTTGATCCATGGGGATGTCATTCCTTAGGTGGTAGTTGTCAGCTGAATGTGACCGGCTGACAGGGCCAACCCTATAGGAGTCGGTCCGAGCGGAATGAACATGCCTTTGCATTATGGAATAGAGGCGTCCGCCATGTGAGATGTTCAATTCACCAAATCGTGACCGTTGGGTCCTACTATGGGCGTCGGTGCCTGCCGTCTGCTCCTGGTTATCGACACCTCTGTGGTATTGCTGTCCTACCGGCCTTGTTGGGATGCCCCTTCCTGGACGGCGATGATTAATGGGTTGTGAAGACAAGGAGGTGCAGTCGCATGAACCGTACGGGCAATGGCCCTTTGGCACAGCAGAATCAAGGTGACAGCGCCTCGGCAGGCGACGGCATGGAACGCGGTCTGAGCAACCGACATGTACAGTTCATCGCCATTGGCGGCACCATCGGCACCGGGCTCTTCCTGGGGTCGGGCAAGTCCATAGCCCTGACCGGTCCCTCCATCATCCTGGTCTACATCGGCGTCGGCGTGATCATGTACCTGCTCATGCGGGCCATTGGCGAGCTCATGTATCGCAGCCCCGTCCAGCACACCTTCATCGCCTTCATCAGCCGCTACCTGGGCCAGGGTTGGGGGTCCTTCGCCGGCTGGTCCTACTGGATCGTGCTCATCCTGATCGGCATGTCCGAGCTGACTGCCGTGGGCACCTACTTCGTCACCTTCTTTGGCACCTTCGGCATTGATCTGAGCGCCTGGCGGGGTCTGATCGAACTCTGTTTCCTGGCGGCCATGGTGTGCATCAACCTGATTGCCGTGCGGGTTTTCGGGGAGACCGAGTTCTGGTTCTCCATGATCAAGATCACCCTGATCCTGGCCATGATTGCCACAGCTGTGGTCATGGTCATCATGGGATTCCACTATCCTGCCGTTCACATGCCGGGACAGGATCGAATCAGCCCGGCCGGCCATGCGGGCCTGGACAACATCACCACTGGCCTGAGCCTGGCACCCAACGGGTGGATGGCCTTCTTCATGAGCTTCCAGATGGTCTTCTTCGCCTACGAAATGATCGAGTTCGTGGGGGTCACCGTCTCCGAGACCCAGAATCCCCGTAAGGTCCTGCCCAAGGCTATCAATCAGATCATCCTGAGGGTGCTGATCTTCTACGTGGGCGCCCTGGTCGCCATCATGCTGATCGTGCCCTGGCGCTCCTTCCGCCCCAATGCCGACGGCAGCTTCACCTCGCCATTTGTTATGGTCTTCCGCTACGCCGGGGTCGACTGGGCGGCCGCCCTGGTCTTCTTCGTGGTCATCACGGCAGCCAGCTCCTCGCTGAACTCCCTGCTCTATTCAGCCGGCCGCAACCTCTTCCAGTTGGCCGCCGCCGGCCACTCTCCGGTGATGCGCAGCCTGCATACGATTTCACGCCGTGGCAAGGTGCCCGCCCGGGCCATCATTCTGTCCGGAGTGTTGATCCTCTTATCTCCGGTGCTGCATATGCTGCCCGGCTTCGAGAACACCTTCGTTCTGTTCACCTCCTGCTCCAGCGCGGTCATCATCTTTATCTACATCCTGACCTTGCTGGCTCACCGCCGTTACCGGACCAGCCCGGACTTCATGCCTGATGGGTTTATCATGCCTGCCTACCGGGTGACGGGAGCCGTTGCCATCGCCTTCTTCGTCCTGATCTACCTCTCGCTCTTCCTGGCTCCCGACACCCGGTATCCGGCCATACTGGGATTGGTCTGGCTGCTGGTCTTCGGTGGCATCTGCCTGTGGAAGCATAAGGGTGAGCCGAAGTCAGTCGACTGACCATCAGCAAGTGTGGGCGCATTATATGGCCTCAAAACACTATAAACAAGTCTGTTTTTCCACTTGTGCTTGGGCTAGATTGATTTTCGGTACTTGTCAAATCGGCCTTCGTTTCTCGCAGGCTTGATAACGAGGGACTGACGAAGGAGATCATCGCCCATGGTTGCACAGGTCGGCAGGACGCGAATGGCCAGGATCACTGGCACCCTGCTCTCATGCCTGCTGTTAGCTCTGATATTCCTGTCCCTGCAGACCCCGCAGTCGGCCATGGCGGCGAGCGGAGCCACGGATTATGACAACTGGACTCAAGTGGCTGGCTCCGTGTCCCGTCAGCTGGATAGAGGGTGTGAGGACTATGCCCGGGGGGATCGCGCGGGAGCTGCTTCGCAATTCATGGGAGCCTACAACGTGGGCTACGTGGGCTCCGGATTCGTCTCTGTCGTGGAGTCGACCCTGGGGCAGGACAGGCGCAACGCTCTGGACGGGCAGTTCCAGGCCCTGCAGGGCCAGGCCTATGCCCCGGATGCCGGGCAGGCCCTGACCCAAGGCAGTGAAAAGCTCAAAGCCGATCTGGCTGCTGCGGCCACCCAGCTGGATGCCACCCAAGGGTTGGCCAATCCCCGTGCCTATGCCAAGGCCCAGCAGGAACAGATCAAGGCTGACCGTCGACGGCTGGATGCAGCCAAGAAGCATCGGAACACCGGCAAAGGCAATCGGACTTGGACCCAGGTGGCCCACGAGATGACGCCGATTCTCGATCAGGCGCTCGCCCAGGCATCCAAGGGACAGGGCCAGGCGGGATCCGACCTGGTCAACAAGGCCTATTACCAGTATTACGAAAAGCTGGGCTTCGAGAAGAACGTCATGAACGCCATCAGCGGCAACAGGGTCTCCCAGGTCGAGTACCAGTTCAAGGAGACCCGGATGGCCATGGTGGCGGGCAAGCCGGCCAAGACCCTGGTGAACGATCTTAAGAGCATGCTGGTTGAGGACGCAGCCATTCTGGACGGAGGTGCCGCGGACCAGGTCAATGGGTGGACGTCCTTCCTGACATCCGCCTTCGGCCAGGCTTTCGTGGTCCTGCTACGGGAGGGTCTGGAGGCCATCCTGGTGGTGGCGGCCATCATCGCCTACCTGGTCAAGTCCGGTCATAAAGACAAGGTCCGGCACATCTACTGGGGCATTGCGGCAGGTCTGGTGGCCAGCGGGCTGGTGGCCCTGCTCTTCACCCTGCTCTTCAACGGGAATGGCCCCCAGCAAGAGATCCTGGAGGGCGTGGTGGCTCTGGTGGCCATGCTCATGCTGCTCTACACCAGCAACTGGATGCTCTCCAAGTCCTCTGTGGAATCCTGGAACCACTACATTCAAAGCCGGACGGTGGCTGCTATCTCGAAGGGCAGTGTGATCTCCCTGGCCCTGCTTTCCTTCCTGGCGGTCTTCCGCGAGGGGGCTGAGACGGTCATGTTCTACCAGGCCATCTTCGCCATGGCTCCTGGTGGCTCACGGGAGATTTGGACCGGCTTTGCGGCTGCCGCCGTGGTCCTGGTCATCGTTTTCGTGCTCATCCGCTTCACCTCGGTCAAAATTCCCATCCGGCCCTTCTTCATCATCACCAGCCTGCTCATGGCGGTTATGGTGGTCATTTTCGCCGGGGGCGGCGTCCATGCCCTGATCGAGGGCGACCTGGTGCCGGCCACCTATCTACCCGGCGTGCCCACCAGCGACTGGATCGGGCTGTATCCATACACGCAGACCATAGGCGCCCAGATCCTGGCGGCCCTGGTCGTGGTCGTGCTGGCAATTGTGTCGACCCGCCGCCTGCACAAGCAGGAGCAGGCGCAGTCGAATCAGGACTCCGGCGGGTCGTCGTCGGCGACCGTCCATCAGACGGAAGCCGAGCAGGCCGTCGAAGGGGCTGTGCCCTCTGAGGTCACGGCATCCATGCAAACATCAAAGAGCGAAGGACAATCATGAAGAAGAGACAATTGACCGCCCTGGTCGCGCTGGTGCTCTCAGGCACCCTGGCCTTGGCGGGGTGCGGCTCCAGCGGGTCAGGCACCCGTGAGGCCCCCGCGCCTGAGGCTTCTGGCTCCTCCCAGTCCTCGGCGGGCAAGGGGGCCGGGTTCGAAGAGATCCCCATTCCGCCCGACGATCAGCAGAAGGGCCCCCTGAACATCGGCACGGTCTTCTTCCAGCCCATCGACATGGAGCCCGCCTCCATGGGTCTGAAGGCGGCAGATGCCAGCCTGCATTTGGAGGCTGATATCCACGCCCTGGCCAACAACAACCTGGGATATGCCAAGGGTGAGTTCGTTCCGGATCTGACCGTCAACTACACCATTCAGAACAAGGATGATCCCAACGATAAGCAATCCGGCACCTTCATGCAGATGAACGCCTCGGATGGCCCTCATTATGGAGCCAACATCAAGATGGAGAAGGCTGGATCCTACAAGCTGACCTATTCCATCGACTCTCCTGAGAAGAAGGGCTGGATGCTGCACGTCGACCCGGAGACTGGCGTGAAGGGACACTTCTGGACCGAGCCCATCGTAGTCAGCTGGGACTGGGACTACACGCCCCACCAGTGGTAAGCTGCTATGCACCATGCTTGAGCAATTTGTCACGGTCTTGCCGGGGACACTGGCCCCGGCCCTCTTGGTCATGATTTTCAGCGTGCTTCTAGGGGTGGGCGAGGGCCGCGATCGGCCCCGTTCCTCCTCCTGGCGGCTGATTGGCCTGGGGGTTGGCGTGCTGGGGGCGCTGGTTTTTGCCCTCCTGCGCGCCACCGTGATCATCAACCGGCGAACCATGGTCAACTACCCGACCCTGGTAGCCTGCGTTCTGACCGATCTGGCGGCCATCGTGGTGGTGCTGGTCGCCGACCGGCTGGTTTCAGACTGGCATCGCCGCCCCTGGGCCATGGATCTGGCCAATGCCCTGGCGGCCCTGGCCATAGCCCTGACCACCTTCCGTGCCCTGCCTGACGTCATCCTGCAGCTTACGGCCTTTGTGGAACCGGGGGAGCCGGTGATGACCTCGGCCATGCTTCTGAGGGCCCTGGGCTTCCTGTTCGGTCTGGCTGCCGCTGTGATAGTGGCTGCCATTCTGAGGACCATGCATACCTCCTGCCCCCGGATAGCCTTCCGTCTGGCCGCCCTGCTCATGGTGGTCCTGCTGCTGGTCCGGCACGGCGTAGCCCTGGTGGCCCTGATGCAGACCACCGGTCTGGTTCTTCTGCACGGCTGGGCCTTCCGGGTCATGGCCCTGGGATACAACGCCGACCTGATCCTGGTTCTTGCCCAGGTCTTGGTCTTCATCATTCCTGTCCTGGCCTGCTTGGTTGCAGGCTGGCGCATGCCGGTGACCGGAGCCTCCACAGCCGACGACCGCAGCCACCGGGCCTTCCGCCGACGGGCCCTGGCATCAGCGGTCTGGAGCCTGGTGGCCATGATCGGCGTCACCCTGGCCCTGACGGTGGGTACCGCCAAGGCCCACCAGGTGCCTGTGCTCTCGCCTCCGGAGAAGTATTCCTTGACCTCCGATACGGCCACCATTCGTTTCTCCCAGGTGGAGGATGGCCACCTGCATCGATTCAGCTACCGGGCCAAGGACGGCACCGAGATGCGCTTCATCATCATCCGCAAGAATGGCGCGGCCTACGGGGTCGGGCTGGATGCCTGCGAGAACTGCGGGGATGCGGGCTATTACGAAAAAGACGGCAAGATTATCTGCAAGAAGTGCGACGTAGCCATCAACCTGGCCACCATCGGGTTCAAGGGCGGCTGCAATCCCGTTCCCTTGCCTTACAAGACCGGCCGGGGCGCCATACTGATCAGTACCGCCGACCTGGATGCGCTGTCTTCGCACTTCAAGAGCTGAAAAAAGGGAAGGAGCGGTTGGTATGTTCTTCATGCGAATGATGCTGCGGTCATTCAGCCGCCAGTTCGGGCGAAGAATGCTCATCGCCGTCACGGTCTGCCTGTCGGCCTGCGTGGCCACGGCCATGCTGGGGGTGGTCTTTGACGTTGGCGACAAGCTCAACGCAGAACTGTCCACTTATGGATCCAACATTACGGTCCAGGCCAAGGCTGATGCAGTGGTCTCCGACCTCTATGGCGACCAGGAGGGTGGCCCCTCAGGCGACGAGTCAACGCCGACAGCCTTCCTCAAGGAGTCCCAGGTGCCCAAGATCAAGACCATCTTCTGGGCCTACAACATCACCGACTTTGCCCCCCGTCTGGATCTGCGCGGCACCGTGGACCAGGTCGGCGCCCCCCTGGTGGGCACCTGGTTCGGCCGGACCGTCAAGGTCGATAGCGGTGAGAGCAGCACCGCAGGTCTGAAAGGCCTTCGGCCCTGGTGGAAGGTTCAAGGACGCTGGCCCAAGGATGAGGCTGGGTCCGGCGGCAGGACCGAGGCCATGATGGGCAAAGAGCTGGCTGCACGACTGGGCGGCCGTCAGGTCGGCGACCAGGTCAAGGTGGGTCTGGATGGTAAACAGCAGACCGTCACCATTGTGGGCATCTTCGACTCCGGTGATGCTGATGCTTCCTCCCTCTATCTGCCCACCAGGGCGTTGCAGGAGATGTCCGGCCTGACCGATCAGATCGACCAGGTGGAGGTCAAGGCCCTGACCACGCCCGAGAACGACTTGGCCCGCAAGGCCGCACGAAACCCTGCTGCCCTCTCCCAGGACGAGTGGGAAACCTGGTACTGCACGGCTTATCCGTCCTCCATCGCCTACCAGATCGAGGAGGCCATACCCGGGTCTATGGCCAAGCAGGTCAGACAGGTAGCAGCTCTGCAGGGCGATGTTCTGCAAAAGACCCAGGCGGTCATGATCCTGATGACCGTGCTCAGCCTGCTGGCGGCAGCCATCGCCGTGGCCAACCTGATGGCGTCCTCCATATCCGAGAGGTCCTCGGAATTCGCCCTGCTCAAGGCCTTGGGCGCCACCGATGGGGCTGTGTCCCGATTGGTGCTGGCCGAGACGGCCCTGATCGCCTTGGCCGGAGCTCTGGTCGGCGCTCTGCTGGGTTCCGGCGTGGCCCAGATCGTAGGCAGGGTGGTATTCGGCTCAGGTATCACCATGAGGCCCATGGTCTTCGTGCTGGTCTTCGTGCTGCTAGCCCTGACTGTGCTGCTGGCATCCATCTCGTCCATCAGATCGATTCTGCGGCTTCGGCCGGCGGAGGTGCTTCATGGCCGCTGATCGCCATACAAGCCATATGACCAATACCCGCATGTTCCTGACCATGCTCTTTGGGGCCGTCTTCCGTCGTCGGGGCCGGGCCCTGATGGCCGTGGTGGCCTCCCTGGTGGGGGCGGCCACCCTCTTCTGCCTGGCGGCGGTCTGCATTGAGGCTCCCAGGCAGATCAACCAGGAGATGCGCTCCTACGGGGCCAATCTGGTCGTCTCGCCCATTCAGGGGGGCAACCGGTCCGGCTCCGGCATCGAACAGGGCATGGTGGATCACACCACCCACATGGTGACTGCCAAGGCCCCGGCCCGGTACGCCACCTATCGATATGAGACGGTGCAGGTCAATGCCGGGGCCCGTGAGATGGCCGGCATCCACCCCGACCAGGTGCGTCAGCTCAACCGTCACTGGAGTGTTGAGGGATCCTGGCCGCAGTCCGGTTCAGTCATGGTGGGGCGGGATCTGGCAGATTCACTGGGGCTGACCACCGGCAAGCAGATAACTATTGGTTACCCCGCTGGAAAGGTCACCGCAACAGGTAAGACCGGGGAGCAGGGTCGTGACTTTCGTGTGGGAGGCATTGTCGATACTGGCGGTTCTGAAGATCGGATCATTTACGCCGACCTGGCTGACCTGGAGCTCCTGACCGGGGCCAAGCGAGGAACCGATGTCATCGAATACTCGGTCAACACCATGACTTCGGGGCTGAAGACCATCGCTGCCAGCATCAACGATATGACCTCCATGGGGGTCAAGGCCCGACCGGTCACCAGGATCACAGCGGGTGACAGCCATACCATCGCCATGCTCCAGTCGCTCTTCTGGCTGGTTTCGGTGGTGGTGCTGGTCCTGACCTTTGTGGGCGTGGGGACTACCATGGCATCCATCGTCTCCCAGCGACGCAGCGAGATCGGCCTGCGCAAGGCCTTGGGTGCCTCATCGCGGGGGATAGCCATGGAGTTTTTGGCTGAGTCGGCCTGCTACGGATTGGCTGGAGGCCTGATTGGCACCGCTCTGGGCTATGGCTTTGCCCGGCTACTCTGCCTGTCCGTCTTCCAGCGGCCGCTGGGCTTCAACTGGTGGCTGGCCCTGGGCACGGTCCTGCTGAGCGTGGCCATATCCATGATCGCATCCATCCGGCCGGTTCTCCGGGCTTCGCGTATCGACCCGGCCCTGGTTTTGAGGGAGGAATGACAATGACGCAGGCAAAGGCGAGCGAGGGCCAGTCAGGTGGCGGCATGCTGCTGGATCTGGACCATGTATCCAAGATCTACGGCGATCTGCACGCCCTGGATGATCTGAATCTGAGCGTCCCGCAGGGCCAGTGGCTGGCTGTGGTGGGGTCCTCCGGCTCAGGCAAGACCACACTGATGAACATTCTGGGTTGCATGGACACGCCCAGCCGGGGCTCGGTCCGTCTGCAGGGGCGGCCGCTGGAGGATCTGAGCCAGTCCCAGCTGGCCGATGTGCGCAAGAACGTGATCGGCCTGGTCTTCCAGAAGTTCTACTTGGTTCCGCATCTGACCGCCCTGGAGAACGTCATGGTGGCCCAGTACTACCACTCGGTGGTGGATGAGGACCAGGCCATGAAGGCCCTGGATCGGGTGGGTCTGGCGGATCGAGCCCGCCATCTGCCCAGCCAGCTTTCGGGCGGCGAGCAGCAGCGGGTCTGCGTGGCCCGGGCGCTGATCAACGAGCCCAAGCTGATCCTTGCTGACGAGCCCACTGGCAACCTGGACGAGGCCAATGAGCGGATCGTACTGGACCTCTTCCGGCAACTGCATGACCAGGGAACCTCCCTGATTGTGGTCACCCACGATGCCCTGGTGGCCTCATGCGCCCAGCGCGAGATCATGCTCAACCACGGTGTGCTGGCCGGCGAGCAGTGGAATGATGAGGAGGCCAAGCGGGCCTACCTGGCAGCTGGAGGTCGACCAGCCTTCAGTGGCGCTCCTGGCGACACCGGGGACCAGGATATTCCCGTGGGCTTCCATGACCCCACTAAGATGGCCAAGACAGGTGGGTCTCTGCCGGGATCGGGATCGGCCGCTAAGTCAGAAGGAGGACGCTGAGATGGCCACAAGCAAGTCTCGGGGGCTGGTTACAGCCTCGGCAACGTTGGCGACCCTGGTGGCGGTCGGTTCTCTCCTAGGCGGTTGTGGAAGCCAACAGGCCAAGCCCATGGATGACGAGTTCGCAGGATCGAGCGCCGAGTCCAGCTCTGCTCCAGGGTCAGCGGAAGGATCAGGTGAGGCGGGCGAGGGCAAGCCCACGGCCGTCTCCCGCGATGGACTGCCGACCGCTCCTGCTGATACGGGCAACTATCATGACGGCACCTACGCCCTGACGGGCAAGTACGGGCATGACGGGGCTGACAGTATTGATGTGGATCTGGACCTGTCCGGAGGCCAGGTGACCCGGGTCCAGGTCCAGGGGCATTCGGACTCGCCCATTTCACGCGGTCACATGGAACGCTTCGCTCAGGCTGTGCCTGGTGTAGTCCAAGGACGCCCGCTCAAGGACCTCAAGGTGCAGAAGGTGGCTGGGGCCAGCTGGACCTCGGACGCCTTCAATAAGGCCCTGGATTTGGCCCGGCTGGAGGCTTCGGCGGATAGGTCGTCCTGAAAACTGGGCTGTACGGTGACGGAAACAAAAAGGGGCGAGGATTCAACTCCTCGCCCCTTTTCAGGCCTTTATACTACCGATCCCACCAGGGCCGCAGCGGATAGGTGTCCGTGCCGGTCTCGGGATCGGGCTTGATGCACTGGAACTGGTGTATCTGAATGTTGTCGAGCTCGAAGTTGAGCCGCGCGCCGGCCATGTACAGGCCCCAGAGCCTCGCCTTGGGCGCCCCCACCATGGGCTTGGCCTGATCCCAATGCTCCTGGAGGTTCTCGGTCCAGTGCTTGAGGGTCAGCGCATAGTGCTGACGCAGATTCTCCTGGGTGATGACCTCGAAGCCAGTGTCCTGGATGGCCAGTTCGATCTCGGCCGGGCTGGCCAGCTCGCCGTCGGGGAAGATGTAGCGGTCGATGAAGCCGCCGGCCCGCTTGTGGTCGTGGGAGTTGGTGCGGGTGATCTGGTGGTTGAGCAGGATGCCGCCCGGACGCAGCTTGTCCATCATCTCCTTGAAGTAGGAGGGGTACTGCTTGTAGCCCACGTGCTCCATCATGCCGATGGAGCAGATTCCGTCGAAGCCGGACTCGGGGACGTCGCGGTAGTCCATCAGCCTGACCTCGGCCAGATCCTGCAGTCCCTCCTGGCGGATCCAATTCTGGGCCCACTCGACTTGTTCCTCAGCCAGGGTCACGCCGATGACGTGGATGCCGCGGCGGGCGGCCGCGATCTCCATGGAGCCCCAGCCGCAGCCCACGTCCAGCAGACGGTCGCCCTTGTTCAGGTGCATCTTGTCCAGAACCATGTTGAGCTTATGCCACTGAGCATCCTCCAGGCTGCCGTCGGCCTTCTCGAAGACGGCGCAGGTGTAGGTCATGGAGGAACCCAGGAAGAGCCGGTAGAAGTCGTTGGACTGGTCGTAGTGGTAGCTGACGGTGGCTGCGTCGCCCCGACGGGTGTGGGGGCGGATGCCCTCGGTCAGTCGCTTGGCCAGGGATGGCCCTTCGATGGCCGGCGGCTCGGGCACGCGCACCCCGTGTGAGAAGACGGCCGCAGCTGCCCGTGCCAGCTCCATCTTGCTGGGGTGCTTGACGAAGTGCTTAAGGCCCATCAGTTCCTTGAGAACCTGGTAGGGGTTGCCTGGCAGCAGCTCGGGAGAATCCAGATCACCCTGCAGGTAGGCGCGGGCCAGACCAAGGTCGTTGGGATTTTCCGTGATGTAGTACATGGCACGGGAATTCTTGACTTCCAGATGCAGCGGTGCCTGGTCCTGCCCGAAGACCGACCCGTCGAAGGCGGTCACCTGCACAGGCGCGTCAGGGGTGAGGAAGAGCCCGATCATCTCGGCTACAGTCATCTTGCTTTTGGCCATGAAGCCCCCTTGTGTGACCCGGACATGACCGAACATGGCGGGTCTGGTAGTTAGTGGATACAAGTACTGTCTTCACCCTACCCCTGACACTGGTCCCTATCGCTGTCATGTTCGGTGAATTATTCCGCATGGGAAACCTTGCCTGGGTACAGACTCTTTGGTAAGGCTGAACATGGAGGCGAGCAGGAAATGACCAGCAGCGGATCAGTGTCGGCCCGGGCAGATGAGGCCTGGATTCAGGACACGCTTGCCAGGTTGGGGCATTCGCGCTTCCGCGCTGGATTCTCTTTATCGGCCAAGGATCGAGCCTACGCCCGTGCCAAGGGCAGGGATACCATCGACCGCCACGCCCATGAGATGCTGGCCAAGCGTGTGGGGCCTGCCCGCCCTTTGAAGGACGGCAAGCAGACCCCCTACCGCGGGCATCCGGTTTTCACGGCCCAGCATGCCACGGCCACCTGCTGCCGCGGATGCATCGAGCGCTGGCATCACATCCCGCGTGGCCGTGCTCTTACCGATGCCGAGGTGGATGCCCTAGCCAGACTGGTCATGGCCTGGATAGAGCGGGATTTGGTCAATCATCCGGTCCGTCCGGCCTGACGGACCGGATGATTTAGTCAGGAGGCTTCCTTCTGGACTTGTATGTTTGTCTGAGTCTCCAAATCAGCTCTTTCCCGCCAAGATTGAGCATAGTTACCATAGATGGTGCGGATCCGAGTACCTACGGGCAGGGCTGGAGATTCGTTCTCTGTATTGGTTCCCCAGTTAACCCAGCCAGATTGTGGCCGTTGGACGATCTGAAAACCGCCTGATGGTTGTGATGTCAGCCAGATCATGCATCGCCCATTGCTGGTGTTGAATTCTGCAGTGCAATCAGCGGCCCCGGGGAAGATGGTTTGGTCTTGCAGGGATGAGACATCAATTGCCTGACTTGGCATGTGCCATGGACGTTCATTCGCATCGGCGGCCACGTGTGCCTGGTCGGTCACCTGAGCCAGATGCTCTCGAATCTGCACATCGATGAGAGCGTGCTCCCAGTATGAGAACAGCCGCCAGTACAAATCCCAGTGTGCCTTGGTTAAATCCCTGTCCAGAAGATTGCGGAAGTATGCGAATCTTTCTGGTTCTTCCTGGTGGTTTTCCGGGTTCTTGGCCTCGTTGATGATGGAAGCCACCTCTTGCTTCAACAGAGTTGCATAGGGGTCGCCTTCTCTGTAGGGGGAGCGGTTATAGGAATCAAAGCGGTCAAAGACCAGTCCTCCTTCGCCGCCTTCAAACTCATCCCCAACGGTGATGCGATCCAAAGCACAGCGGCCGTTGACCTCGGTTTCGAAGTGATCCACCTGGTATCGGCGGTCGAAAAAGTCGACATCACGGTAGAAAGTAAATTCGACCGAGAAGGACTTGCCACGCAGCTCTGGACGGAGACCATCCGGAATGCGTCCGCTCAGCAAATAGCGGTGCATGACCGGTCCGCATTCCTCAACCGTTACGTTTGCCACCACATGTTCGGGCGGGTTGATGAGCCCATTTTCCGGGGTGAAGAATGGCCCATAGAAACCGCCCATGGCGTTGTTGCCGCTCTTAAGCAGGTCGACTTGCTCCTCCTTGCTCATAAAGTGACGAATTCCCCACTTGGATGCGCCTTCTCCCGATCCTGTACCTCTGCACAGTTCGAGGTCGAAGTATCCAGTATCCAGTCTGCATACGGCATCACGCTCGTGAACTGAATGTAATGACTTGATACCTCCGGTGGCTTCAGACGATGAATCGTCAAAGACTATAATTTGGCCGTCATGCGGTTCTACTATGCCCAGATAGACCGATTTTTCGGGTGTGCTCTCCCCAGCCAGGCGTTGAAAGGGGACGGCACCTTCTTGCTCGACTTGGGCAGTCAGAATCGGCTGGTTGATTGAGCTAGGCAGACGTATGCGAATCGGTCTGGGGCCCGAGTGTGCTGGTCCGGAATAATGAATCCGATAGCTTGCGGATATGTTCATGGCTGTTGCCTCCTTATGCGTCTATGCTGGCCGCTCTTCTCCTCAGGAAGGAGAATGAGAAGGAATTCTGTTTCATTCCATCGATCAGGACTGCAATGATGATGACTACGCCTTTGATCAGCTGCTGAGTGAAGAATGGCACATTCATCAGCACGAGACCGGTTGTTAAGACTCCGAAGATGACTGAACCGATGACAGTGCCTGATATGCGTCCTTTGCCTCCAGCAAGCGAGGTGCCGCCGAGTACCGTTGCAGCGATGGCATCCATTTCATAGCCATTGCCAGCCGTCGGCTGTGCCGATACGACCCTGGCGGCGAAAATGCAGCCTGCCAGACCGGCGCATAGCCCGGCGATCAGGTAGACGGACATAAGGACTGACTTGACATTGATGCCTGCCAGACGGGCGGCTTCTGGATTGCCTCCTACTGCGTAGACATGAGCTCCATACCGGGTTTTGTCCAGAACCACCCACATGACCAGATATACGACGACCATGATGATGAAGGGGATCGGTATGTGCCAGATGTACCCATTGCCGATCGCTCTAAAAGACAGATTATTGTCAACGATCGGCAGTCCGCCGGTGATCGTGTATGCCAGTCCTCTCAGGAATGTCATAGTCCCGAGAGTGACGATGAAAGCGGCCAGGTTGCAATAGGCAATAAGCAATCCATTGACGAGTCCCGCTATTGCCCCAACGATGATGCCAAGGGATACGGCAATCAAAGGATTCATGCCTGAGCGGGCTGCCAGTACAGCCACACATCCGCTGACAGCGATTGTCGATCCCACAGACAGGTCGATGCCGGCCGTAATAATCACCAGCGTCATGCCTGCCGCCAGAATGGCGTTGATGGATATGGCCCTGGCTACGTTGAACAAATTGCTCAACGTGCCGAAATTCGGTGCCTTTACCAGCATGAAGAGTATGAGCAACAAAAGGACGAAGGGCATGCCAACCTTCTCCCAGATTGCCGCAATATTGACGTTTTTGCCTTTCATGATGCTTCTTTCATGTTTCAAGTTACGGTTGCCGGCTTCCCGGACGATGCATACGGACGGTGGAGCGGAACCATGTGTTTGCTGTCTTATGAATCAGCCGAGCAGCTGCGGTTTGCTCACACCGGTGGCATATGACATTACGTTTTCCTCAGTCGCTTCTGTGGCCGGGATGTTGGCTACCACCTCGTTCTGCCGGACTACCAGAATCCGATCACTGACTCCCAATACCTCAGGCAGATCAGAGGAAATCATCAGGATTGCCTTCCCTGCTTTTGCGAGGGAATTGATCAAGCCATATATCTCTTGCTTGGCGCCCACATCGACTCCACGGGTCGGCTCGTCAAGGATGAGCAAGTCCGATTGCTTGAGTAGCCATCGGGCTAGAACGGCCTTCTGCTGATTGCCGCCGGACAAATTGTTGATCTCGGTATGCTCCATGGTCTGGTCGATGTTGACCTCCTGCATGATGTTCCGGACGGATGCCCGCATCTTGCCCTTGCGTAGAAGATGCAGATATTGGAACTGATCCAGTGATGAGATGGCGATATTTTCTTCGACGCTCATGACGGGGAAGATGCTCTGGGTCTTTCGGCTCTCCGGCAGGTAGGCTACTCCATGATTAATTGCTGATTTCGGAGAGTGGAAAAGAACCTTGTTCCCCTGAAGCTGGACGCTGATGGAGGCGCAGCGGTCGGCGCCAATTATGGCACGCGCCATTTCTGTCCTTCCGGCGCCGACCAGCCCGGACATGCCCACAACTTCGCCGGCGTGGACGCTGAATGATACGGGCTGGTCGTCTTCCTTGATTCTGAGATTTTCGACCCTCAGAACCTCGGCACCTTTCTGCCGGGCATCGTGCTCATAGAGTTTTTCAACCTTTCTGCCGACCATTTTGGATACGACCTGAGATTGGTCGACCTGGGAGAGCTTGTCGGTCAACACAGTCTGGCCATCGCGGAGCACGGTAATCCGATCAGCCAGACGCCAGACCTCCTCCATGCGGTGTGAGATGTAGATCAGTCCAGTGCCCTCGTCGCGAAGGGTGCTGATCAGGGTGAACAGCTGCTCCGATTCGGCTTTCGATAGGGAAGCAGTGGGCTCATCCAGAATGAGTATTCGGGCCTTCTGGGCGAGGGCCTTGGCTATTTCGACCATTTGCTGTTCGCCGACGCCTAGTTTGCCCAACTCCGTATTTGGATCGATGTCCGCCTTGATGACCTCAAGCTTGCTTCTGGCTTCATCCTTGAGGCGCTTTTTGTCTATCAGACCGTACCGCTTCTTTGGCTCTTGACCCAAGGCCAGGTTTTCGGCGACAGTCATGGTTGGCACGACGTTGAGCTCCTGATGGATGATGGCAATACCTTGATCCGTTGCCTGCTTGGGGGTTCGGATTTCAACAGGCTCGCCTTCGATGGCAATGGAGCCGGAATCGAGACTAAGGTTGCCTGACAGGATGTTCATCAGTGTCGATTTTCCTGCTCCGTTTTCGCCCATAAGAGCCAGAACCTCATGGTCATAAAGGTTTAGGCTGACATTATCAAGGACTGTTACACCCGAAAAGCTCTTGCAGATGTTCCGCAGCTCTAACAAGGCGGCTTTATTCTCAGACATGCTCACCACCCTTTGTACTTGTTGACGTTATCGCGAGTGATCATTTCGCTGGGAATCAGGATGGTCGTTTTCTTGGGCGTCTTTCCTTTGACCTTGTCCTGGGCGAACTTCACGGCCTGATCAACCATGGCCCTTGGATTCTGGGTTGCTGCACCGATGAAAGGCGAACCTGCCCGCTTGAGCTCGTCCACTCCTTGTGGGCTGGCATCGATGCCTGTGACGATGATCTGGTCCTGCCGCCCGGCTTGTTCCACAGCCAGGGCTGCCCCGAGGGCAGAGGGGTCGTTCATGCCGAAGATGCCCTGCACGTCCTTGTTGGCGGTGAGCATATCAGTGGTCACTGTCAACCCTGTGGCTCTGTCGTTCTTTGAGGCCTGCTGGGCTACCACTTTGATTCCAGGGTATTTCTTGAGCGCTTGCTTGCAGCCTTTGATCCTATCAGTGATGGTTTGAATGGGTGTTCCATCAACGATTAGGATGTTACCTTTACCTCCCAGCTTCTCTGAGAGGTAAGAGCAGGAAAGTTGCCCAGCCTGTACGCCATCGGTTGTCACGATTGCATCAGCTCCTTTGGCTGGGGTGTCAACAGCCACAACGATTATGCCCGCGTCTCTAGCTCTCTTGATTGCCGGTTGCAGGCCGCTTTCATCGACGGCGGATACGATAATCAGATCCACGTTCTGCTCGATGAAAGCAGAGATTTGGTTATCTTGGGTAGCCAAATCGAGTTGGGCATCCTGAACGTTCAGACGTGCCCCGATTCGTTTTGCCTCCTTTTTTGCTTCCTTGTCCATGGAGGAGAAGAAGGGATTTGACATATCTTGGACCATCAGGCCAATGCTTTTGATTTCTGTGCGTTTTGGTGCAGACTGTCTGTCTTCGTCGCCATTGCTGCAGCCGGTTAGAGCGAGCGATGCGGCCAGAATTGCCACCATCGCAGTGATGATTTTCTTGGATCTCATAATTTAATTTACCTTTCGCAAAACGGTCAGGCAGCCCCCGTTGGATACCTGCAACCGCACGATTCTCTGATCTTCAGTGATGCTTCAATCGTTTGATGGATGGGCCCCATTGTCATTTGTGGTTTCCCATCCGGTTTCGAATCGTCGTCACCTCCTTTTCTGTCTTGTTTCTGATCAATCAGTGCAAGAATGTGTTCAGCGGCCTTGGCGCCGATTCCATAGCTGTCTTCCGCAACCAGGGTGATGCGCGGTTTTAGCAGATCGGACCATATGAAGTCGTCAAACGCCACTAGCGCCAAATCGTCGGGAACTTCAATTGCCCTTGCCTGCAAGGCAGTCATGATCCCCAGCAGTATTGGGTTGTTGCCGGCGATAATGACATCGGGCTGGAATTTGTCATGATCCAAAAACCCGTCGAGTGCTTTCCGTGTGGAGAACTGATCGTTGCCGCATTCTAGAACACGGATGGCGGCTCCGCATCGCGCAGCTGCTTGGCGGAGTCCTGATTCTCTGATATATCGGCTATTCCAGACTGATGGGTAGATGACCAACAACCATCGTTTGAAGTGATGCCCCGCCAGATGGCTCCCCAGTTTGTTCGAGGCATCCTTGTTATCTGTTGTGACATAGGAGAAGTCCTCGTGAGTTGATCCAGGAGTCGAATCGACGAAGACTACAGGCATCTTCCACTCCCGCAGCCGCTGCCGGGATGAGTCGCTCAGTCCCAGGGTTGATATTATCCCTCCGGGTCGCGTTTCCAAGACATGCTGGAGCAGCAGGCTCTCGGCGGACTCTGAGTAGTGGCCGTCAATGGCGATGTCTGATATGAGCAGGTTTTCGCCCCGTATTTGGAATATGCTTTCGATTCCGCTAATCAGATCCAGATAGTAGGGATTTGACATTCCTGCTGTAAGGAGACTGACTGAGTGGTGAAGTCCCTTGCGCAGATCCCTGGCATTGACGTTGGGAATGTAGCCCTTTTCTTTAGCGACTTTCAGTACGGCGGCACGTGTGGTTTTGGAGACCCCGCTTAGGTCGTTGATGGCCCTTGACACGGCATACACGGAAAGGTTCAGCTCGTCCGCAATGTCCTTCAAGGTAACGCCAGTGTGTTTCATCATCGAATCCTAAACGTTTATTATTAGCAATACAAGAATACTATCAGGTTAATTTTGTCGGGTCAAGTTATATCTGGAGGCGATGGGCGATGATGGCATCTTTCTAATGGTGCTGGGCCCTGTAGCCTTTTGCTGTTAACGAAGTTATTTACTGGCTCGGGGGTATCTCGCCTGAACCTCTGGCGATCAATTCAGTAGGAAGCAGGATGTGGCGAGGTTCGGCAGTTAAGCCATCGATGCGTTCGAATGCCATGTTTGCGGCTATTCGGCCGATGTTCTCAGGATTCTGCTTGATGACCGTGATTCCGGGATCAAGCATGTCAAACATATCGGCGTCATCGAAGCTGATGATTGCTATGCTCTTTTCCAATCCTCTTGTTCTTAGGGCGCGAATCACACCTCGGGCGATAAGGTTCTGTCCTGCAAAGATCGCGGTAGGCCGTTTGGCTCGTGCCCGGTCTAACAGTCTGCATGTGACGGTGTATGCTTTGCGTTCATCCATGTCGTCAACGAGGTCAATATTGTCCATCGGCAGGTAGCTCTCCTTGATGGCAGCGAGGAAGCCTTTTCTTCGTTGGCTTACGGTATACACGTTTTTCTTGGCCCCTAGGTAGGCCATGTTCCTGTGCCCAATGGATAAAAGCGCTCGGGTTCCACTGATTGCACCGGCATAGTTGTCAGACATGACGGTATCTGAAGGTAATCCCATAGAAGTGCTGTCAGCAAAGACGACGGCCAGTCCACGACGCATTTCGGGAATTAGGTAGTCCTGTGAGCTGGCGGCTGTGACCAGGATCAGTCCGTCTATCCGCCGGCTCAGCATTTCATCCACGGTATTGGAGTCCCTGTCTTGATTTCCGGTCAGTGCCGAGGCCAGAACCAGGCTGGAGTGCTGCACGGCGACGCTGTCAATGGACCAGTGCACCGATGAGGAGAAGGGATTGGGTCTGGCTCCCAGCAGAACACCGAGGGTTCTGCTGTGGCTTTTGCCACGTTTCAGATCGGCTGCATGCACGTCGGGCCGATAGTGCAGTTCCTGAATGGCCGAAAGGACTCGCTCCTTGGTTGTCGAAGATACATAGGGCTCTTCATTGATCACGCGGGATACCGTCTTTGGCGCGACTTGTGCAAGGGCCGCCACGTCCTTGATCGTGGGGTGGCTGTTCGCATTGCCACTGTTCTGTGTCATATCTAGCATTGTCCCCCGTGAATTGACAACGGTCTGTAATTAGTATAGTTTTACATATGTCAACGTTGTCAGACAACGTTGACATATGTCACTATGAGGTGGCGTTGGTTACGTCCAATGAAGGAGAGACCATGAAACTATCGTTCGCCAAGAGGGCATGCACCTGTGCAGTGGCTGTCCTGTCCTTATTCGGTTTCGGGGGGTGCGGTTCTTCGCAACAGTCGGGTACTATTACTTGGCTCAGTGCGAGGCCCGCCAGCGAAGGAAGCATAAAAGCAATCAAACAAATCGCTGATGAGTACGCGAAGTCGCATCAGGGTTTCAAGTTGGAGTTTCAGAATATTTCTGATCGGCCGTCATATAACCAAAAGTTGAAAGTGCTGGCATCCAGTAACCGTTTGCCGGAGTTATGGGACGCCGATCCCGACCCGTACTTTACCAAGCTTGTCAAGGACGGTCGTGCTGAAGATATTGGAAAACTCTACAAGGACATTGGCGTAACCAACCGCTTTTATAAGATATCCACCAAATACCCGACAATGGCTGACGGCAGCCTACATTTAATGACTTTCAATGCCAATGCAGAGTACTTTTGGTACAACAAAGATGCCTTCCGAAAAGCAGGTATTACGGAGGAGCCTAAGACCTTCGACGAGCTGTTAGCAGATCTTCAGAAGCTCAAGGATACCGGCGTTATTCCGATCGCTCTTGATGGTAAGGACCAGTGGCCTTTTTATAGGTTCCTGGGGATGATTCCGTACAGGGAAACTGGCAATGAGTTCCTCACCAAGCTCAAGGTTGGAAAGGAGTCTATGGCCAGTCCGACTGGTCAAGCAGGAATTGCCTTCTTGCAAAAAATGTCTACATATTTCCAGCCTGGCTTCACAAATTCGGATGCCACCGCTACCTTGAATCTGTTCAAGAGCAAGCGTGCTGCGATAACGTATGACGGTACTTGGAACCTCCCGTCCTACGTTGACGATTCCGGCAATCTGAAATCGGATATCGGCTATTTCCGTCTACCTATGCTTGGTAAGGGGGACAAGACTGCACCCACGGACTTCTTCGCTAACTCGGGTATAGGCACGGCCGTCAGTAAAGGCAAGCTGACCCCTCAGCTGAAGGATTTCCTCAAATATCTTTTCAATAAATATGGCGACGTGGCTTTGAATGATTATCGGGTCATCCCTTCAGTCAAGCCCAAGGGCAGCGTCAAGTCCCCCCGCATATATCAGGACGTCCTGTCCGACATAGCCAAGGTCAACGACTATGCGCAAGTCTGGGACGTACAACTTGATGCCAATACGGTCAGTGTACTTGGACGACAGTGCCAAAGCCTGCTAGTGGACAATACCTCAACGCATGAGTTTGCAGCCAACGTCGACAAAGCCATCGCTCAATATAACAAGGCCAAGTGAAGGCAGATATGGAAAGATCTAATCCAGCGGATTCCATCCCGCCACAGATGGTGCGTCGGAGGAGGTCCTGGCCAGGTCATCCGTCCAGGGGCAACAGGGCCATCAGTTCGGGAGCCGCGTGGCCCTATTACCTGCCTGCGGTCATCATCTTTACGCTCATAGTGGTTGTCCCTATTGTCTGGTCGTTCGGCGCAAGTCTGTTTGACTGGAATGGGATAGGAGCCATGCGATTCTCTGGCCTAGCGAATTTCAAACTGATGCTGACCGATAAGGTGTTCCGCGCGGCTTTCCTCAACACCATTTTCTTCACCCTTCTGGGTACCTGCGTTCAGATGCTTATGGGCTTGGTGATGGCCCTGTTGGTCTTGTGCATTGACCGATTTCGGACCATCATCAGAACGGTCTATTTCATTCCGTGCGTCATTTCCTCAGTTGCTATCAGCCAGATCTTCGCCCAGATGCTAGCTGTCAATCCGCCGGGGGTCGTTCCGGCGGTAGGCAGCCTGTTCGGGCTGGCCCCTCACGCTTTGCTCTCGGATCCTCACTGGGCCTTGGTGTTGGTGACGCTCATAGATGCCTATAAGTTCGCCGGCATATACATGGTCATCTACTATGCAGCTCTGGAGTCAGTCGATGCCGAAGTGCTCGAAGCGGCATTGATTGACGGCTGCAATTGGTGGCAACAGCTCATCTACATAAGGGTGCCTCTAATCAGGGCGGTCTTGGAGGTGACGTTGGTGATGCTGGTTTCTGGATGCTTGAAGGGGTTCGATGTCTCCTATGTGCTTACTGGAGGTGGTCCCGGTTCGTCCAGCGAGCTGGTGTCTACCTACCTGTACAAGACAATCTTCATATCCGGGAATTTTGGCTACGGTAGCGCCATCAGCATCTTCCTAGCGGTGGAGTGCCTGGTAACGCTTCTTATTCTGCGCCGCCTGTTTGGGAAAGGGGACAAAGCATGACTACGAAGCCAGGCAGGAAAACCAGGGGATTGGTATATGCGATTATCGCAGTTTTCGTTCTGGTGCAGATATACCCGATTCTTTGGGTCACACTCTCTTCGTTGAAAAGCCCCGATGAGCTCGCAGATACCTTGGCTTATCAACTGCCTAAGGGTCTGTATCTGGGTAATTACGTGAGAGCCTTTGCCACATCGGGTCTACTGCGATATTTGATTAACAGCACGATCGTCGCCGTGCTGACCATTCTGGTCACCGTCATGGTCGGAGCCCCTGCGGCGTTTGCCATTGAAAAGTTGCGGTTCCGGGGTGCGGATAAGGTGCTTTCCTATTTGCTGGTAGGACTTCTGGTGCCTTCATTTGCAGCTTTGCTGCCTCTGTTCGAAGTGTTTAACAAAATCGGCATTACGGACACCTATCTGGCCCTTATCATTCCGCAATTGGCTTTCAATCTGCCGATGTGCGTCTATCTGTACGCAGGATTCATGAAGGAGATACCGGATTCGTTGTTGGAGGCCGCTCGTATAGATGGAGCCGGAACCTGGCAGATCTTTTCGAAGATCGTCATGCCGCTTTCCCGCAACACCACTGTGACTGTGGCGACCTACAACTTCGTCTTCATCTGGAATGAATTCGTATTTGCCAACACCTTTATGGTTCGCAGCGATATGAAAACTCTCCCGATAGGTTTGAACGACTTTGTCGGTATGTATGGACAGACCGACCTGGGAGCCACATACTCAGCAATAGTCGTGTCTATGATTCCGACCCTTATACTCTACTTCTTCCTGAACAGACAGGTTATTTCCGGCATGGTGGCCGGAGCGGTCCGTGGGTAAAGGCACTGGGAACAGAATTAAGGAAAATAATGAACAAGCAATTGGACATCAGTAGTGATTGGAGCGTTCTACAGGACGTCAATGATGTCGGTGAAAAACTAAAACTCTATGAGGATCGCGATTGTACGCAGGTCGGACCGCAGATATCAGAGTGGGAGCCGTTGCCGGCTCTGGAGCATCTCCAGTGTCTGTTGGATGAACAGCCTTATTGGGGACGCCGGCTGCGGTATTTCAATCAGGCGCCTTGGTGGTATCGTCGGCTCATTAAGCTTGATAATTCTGAGACGGACAGCAAGATTCTGCTGCGGTTCAGCAATGTCGATTACTTTTGCAAGGTGTGGATGAACGGGCAACTCCTTGGCTCCCATGAGGGCTACAGTGAGTCGTTCGTCTTTGATGTCAGCAATGTCGTACACTCCGGCACGAATATCCTGATGGTCAAGGTCTGGTCACCTTGGGATAGGCAGATAAGGAATGATGACGTTGAGAACCGTACCTATATGGTTGAAAGGAGATTGGTCAAAGGAACCTACGAGCATGATGACGGCCTTATAGCCCGTGACGTGAATCCCGTGGGCATTTACGGCAAGGTCACCTTATCGATTCATGAGTCTGCTTGTCTGGCTGAAGATCCGCGCCTGAGCGTGTGGATGGATGATCAGGGTCGTGGAAGAATAATCATCAGAGGGAAAGCACTCGGTCGCGGTAATGATCATCCATCTGTGCTGAGAACCCTGGTGCGGGATCCAATTGATGGCCGCGTGCTGCTTGACGCGGATAAGCAGGTCCAGGGACCTTTCGAGTTCAAAGCTGCCGTTGATGGCGTGACGCCTTGGTTCACTTGGGATCTGGGAGAGCCGAAGCTCTATGACATGACATTGAGCTTGGACGGCGAACAGGTGGAAAGCCGGAAGATCGGATTCCGGAACGTCAAACTTGATCGTGATGAATCGACAACCCGGTTCGTGCTTAATGGGAAGCCCCTGTATGTGCGTGGGACATCCTATTTCCCTGATGTCTATATATCTCGAATGCACAGAATGCGGTACCTGCGTGATTTGCAGGCTATCAAAATGGCTGGATTCAACTTGATCAGGGTTCATGTACATGTCGAGAAGCCGGAATTGTATGATTTATGCGATCGCATGGGCATTGCTGTGATTCAGGATTCAGAATACAACTGGAACCAGCCCAGGACTTCTGAGTGGGCGGAAACGTTTGTGCGGTTATTTATCAGTACCGTCAAAACCCTCGATAGGCATGCCAGTGTTTTCAGCTGGATATGCCTTAATGAACCAGGCGTAGTGGATGTGCCGAAGGGCACACAGGGCACGGCTATGCAAGTGAGTCCAGGGCCTGCCATCTATCGACAGGTCACTCAAACAGACCCGACTCGTCCCGTTATCAAAGGCTCGTATTGCGCTGATGATCTGACCAGTGGAGACAGCCACAACTATACGGGATCGTTGGATACTCCTCCCACGTCGTATACGTTGATTGACGGCACGAAAGAGAAGCTCAATACGGAATTTGGTTTCGACGCCCCAGGCTACTTCGGGAATCTGAGAAATCTCGGGACGCTGACGCAGCGTATATCGGGCTTGGAACCCTTGACAGGAGCATTGCAGCATTATCAGACCGAGCTGCTTAAGTATTACATTGAGCACTATCGTTGCCAAAGGGCCGCACCTAATTGGGGATATGTACAGTTCATGTTCATAGACCTGTGCCCGCAAAGCTTCTATGGACTGTTGGATTGGTGGGGGCAGCCGAAACCTTCATACGAGGTGGTTGCCAGGATCAATCAACCCATAGGTGTTTTCCTGAATAGGTGTAGCAAGAAGGTCTCTGGATTGGTTGTTGCCAATGACTCCCCCAAGGATCTAGGTCAGGTTTCCGCTACCTGGCGATTCGTGAATTCGCAAGGGTACGAGGTGCTGAAAGGAAATGCGTCTATTTCACTTGCGCCTTTTTCAAGCGTTCAGATACAGGAGGTATCACTCGCTTCACAGCAAAATGACGGCGACGATTTATCGGCTTACCTGACCCTGTGTGATGGAGAAAAAAGAGTTCTGGCATCAAACAGCTATGACAGTGTCTTCAGCCATCCTGAGCATCCGTCTGGCCATCCTGTAAGGCTCAGCCATGAGTTTGGAGTCCGCCTATATTCTGCCTGAACGGCAGTAAGAGAGTGGTGATGGAATCGAGAATCGGCCGGTGGCTTGAAATAATTTTCTTTTCAAGTCGCCGGCCGAATACTTTGCCTGTCGTATTCTCGACACATCGACAGTGAAACAGCTAAGCTGTCGCCTTATTCTCAAAGGAGAAAGAGATCTCCCGTATGCAGCTCAGACATAGTCGCCTAAGCAGAGCTTGGATGTTTACGCGACTTGACGGTGGTAGCTACTTCTTGTTTTTGGCTCCAGAGCGGGGAATGCCCAGAAGTTTGCGAGTCTCGGCAACCAGCTTTTTCGGCGTCTTGCGCACGCCACTCTCTTCGGCATCCTTGATGATGGTCTTCACGTCCAGGTCGGGGTTGTGGTCTTGTGTGGCCACCAGGTCGCGTGCTTCCTGCCGGTTGAGCACGGTGGGCAGGGTGCCGGGCATGGGGCGCCGGGCGGTTTCCGCCAGGAAGAGCACGGTGACCAGACCGCAGGTTGAGGTGAACATGATCCAGTAGGCGGGTGCCAGGGACTTGCCGGTCGCAGTTACCAGTCCCTCCATGATGACAGGCGCGGTTCCGCCGAAGACGGCCACGGCCAGGTTGTATGACAGTCCCATGCCGCCGTAACGAGAAGCGGTGGGGAAGAGGGCTGGCAGGGTGGAGGCTAGGTTGGCCACAAAGAAGATGACAGGGATGGCCAGCAGGACCAGTCCGCCGAAGACGGCACCCGTGGTCTCGTGCTCCAACAGTCGGAAGGCCGGCAGAGACAGGCACAGTCCGGTGATTGCTCCCATGAACAAGACCTTCTTGCGGCCAAAGCGGTCGGAAAGAGCCCCGGTGATGGGAATGCAGCAGGCCACTAGGAGCAAAACCGGCAGGGAGAGCAGATTGGCCTGGGCCGTGTTGTAGTGCAGGGTACCCGACAGATAGGTGGGCATGTAGGCGGTCAGTGTGTAGCTCAGGGTGTTGGCCGCAGCTACCAGGATGAAGGCCATGAGCAGCTCCCGCCAATAGCCCCGGATCAGATCCAGCAGGCTCTTGTGCTGGCTCTTGGTCTTCTCGTCGCTGGCATCCTGGGCTTGGCGGAAGGCAGGAGTGTCCTGGACCTTGGCCCGGAAGTAGACTGCGATGGCGGCCAGCGGCAGGGCAATGATGAAGGGGATGCGCCAGCCCCAGGCCAGCATGGCCTGCGGGGAGATGGAGAACTCAAGCAAAGAGACCAAAGCTGCTCCGAAGGCGTAGCCCAGGTAGGATCCCACGTCCAGCAGAGAGGCGAAGAAGCCGCGATGCCGGTCCGGGGAGTATTCAGTGACCATGGTCGAAGCGCCCGCGTATTCGCCGCCGGTGGAAAAGCCCTGGATCAGCTTGAGCAGGATAAGCAGGATGGGCGCCAGGGGACCGACGGCCGCATAACTGGGCAGAAGACCGATCAGCAGGGTGGCTGCGGACATGCTCAGCAGAGTGAAGGCCAGAATGCGCTGGCGGCCGATCTTGTCGCCCAGCTGGCCCAGGACCACGCCGCCCAAGGGCCGAGCGATGAAGGTGACAGCGAAGACACCCAAGGAGAAGAGCCGCTGCACGGCATCGGATGCGTCGGACAGGAAGACACGGCCGATCGTCACTGCCAGGTAGCCGTAGACCCCCACGTCGTACCATTCCATGAAGTTGCCGACCACGGTGCCGGCGATGGCCCGCTTGAGGGTGGACCTATCCACCACGTTGATGTCGGTAAGATGCAGGCGCTCGCTCCAGCCCCGATGCGGTTTGGGATTTTGCTTACGGGCCTTACGCTTTGCCGCGGCCTGCTGCTTCTTCAGTTGCTTGGCTGTCTGTCGATCACGCTGTTTCTGCTCGTGCTGGCCGCTAGATGCAGCCGAAAATTTATCGTCCTCTGCCATTGTTCCTTCTCCGGCCACTAGGCCGTTGTTCGTCTTTTCCGCCTTTGTGATTTCCCTGTCTGCCTCTTCCTTTAGCGGTTTTCACAAAAATGCCATAAATACACAGCTTACCACGCAGTTTTCTTCACGGTGGAAGGATGCAACTGCGCTACCGAACCTGGTAGTTTGTATTGCTGATCAACTAAATGAGGACAGGTACGAAGATGAGGCCGTTGTAACAAGTTTCTGGTGGTCGCAGTTCAGAACTATTTTGGCTGTTGTCGTGTACGTAGTGGTATATTCAGCTTGTCAAGAACATCGCAGGGGAACGAAAGGGGAATGATGTCTGCTTTCGCTAAAAGTTTGTTTAATGCCCTGCCCCGTATCGGCGGGGGGGGGTAGGCCATAAGCTAATCCATAATTCATGCATTCTCCTCCCTGATGCTTACCCAAATCAAGGAGACTGAAGAATGGGTTACAAAGAAAATATTGCCGCTCTCGCTTTTGATCACAGTGATGATGTCAATGTTGCTTACGGCAATGCCAAAAATCAGCTCAATATGATTCGTACGGCTAATTTGGAAGGGCCGGACAGAATTTTACCTGATGACTTTTCGCAGCAACTGACTAAGCTCAATACCTCCTTCAACCAGCAACTTCCCGATAAGCGTTCTGCAATTGAAGCAGAAGAGAAGAAACTGAAAACACAACATCTTATCTTCCTGCTTGTCAAGATTGCATTGATTGTGCTGGGCCTTTTGTTCCTTGTGAATGAGAATCTTCGAGTTCTTGGTCTCATAATGGTCATCGCCGGCATAATTTGCCACTTCGTTTTCAAATCAATTGATGCAAACAAATCAGCCGATCTCCTTGCTGAGTGGAATGGGTTCTTCGACGGTTTTGTCGACTCCATTGGGCACGGTGAAACACTGCATTCGCCTTCTACTGGTCTTTTCAAGAAGATTGATGATCTGTTTCTCAAGAGCCTTGATGATAATGCCCGTGGCTTTGAACAGCAGCAGCGACAGATGCAGAAGAACATGGAGGCTCAGGCTGAACAGTCTCGGCGTGCTCTGGCCGCACAGGCCGCGCAGACGCAGGCTATTCAGAAAGGCATGGCTGACATGAGCAGATCGATGCGGCGTCGTTGATGCATCATGCCTTCTGTTGATTCGGATATCGTGTGCCCCGGCTGCGGGGCACCACTTTCGGCTTCGAGTAAGCAATGTCCTTATTGCGGAAGACCTGTTGTTCTAACCTCATTGAACTTTAAACAGGTTCGTCGAGCCACTTACAAGGACTCAGCACGATTCCTCGATAAGTACCAGGAGGTGCTGAAGGATTCGCCCAACGATCCGAAGGTGCTGGCTTCATTGGGGTACGTCCTTTTTGATAGGGGCCAGTACCAAGAAGCTACTGAGAACTTGGAAAAGGCTGTAGAAAATGGTTCTAACGATTCCGATGTTCTTTTCCATATTGCATTAAGCAGGTTCAAGTCTCAAAAACCGTTCAAGATAAAGCTCAAAGAGGCGGAGTCAATAATGGCGACTCTGGATTCTGCGATTGAGATGAATCCACATCCCCAGTATCTGTGTGCAAAAGCAATATTGATCAAACGACTTTTTGAGCAGCGCTACATCAGGTATTCACAATCATCCAAGGAGGTGATGGAAGCGGCCAAGCAAGGAGGACTGACTGATTCCGACAGCCAAGAGATGAATGAACTGTTGATGAAGTGACGATCGATGCTGAAGTTTGTGATTCGGGAAAGGTGTGAATAGGAGTGAGTTTCGAAGACTACAGCGTTGCCATAGATAGGCGTAAGGATACGGCTATGGAGATCTGCGGCATTTTCGACGAGGATGAAGTGGGCAGGGTGGAACCTGTTTCCTACATCCAGCAAATGAACGGTCATATGATGATCACGGTCTGGATGTTCGGAAATAAAAAAATATACTCCGCCATGTTCGAACTTCAGCCTGATAGGGCTGGAGACGCAACGCCTCCTGGTCGCACTTTCTTTGACGTGTATCGGTTCAAGAACATAGTCGATATTCGAGTGGATGACTTTGGGTGCGTCATCAGTATGCGAACCGGGAAAAAGCTGGAACTGAAGTCAAACAGTTATGAAGGCTCAGAGTCCTTCTTGAATTCTGCCCATGGTCTTGTGAGTCTATGGGACGAGTATGACGACTGATTGCTGCTTGACCAAGTAATGGATACGGGTCGAACAGTGCATAAGAAAAAGGGGTGTACAGATGGCTGTATTCAAGCGCAACTCCAATGAAGCCGCTTTTGCAGGTGGTGAGAAGCACTTTGTCGACGTCATCAAGAACCGTTCAGATAACGACACACTCATATTCAAAAACCCCGAAGAAGACTTCAACAACGGGACCACCTTGGTGGTAGGTCCTGGAGAAAAGGCCATCTTCGTCTATCAGGGTACGATCGAGCAAATTTTCGATCCAGGTAGTTATACCCTGACTAGTGCCAATTATCCTTTTATATCCCGTTTGAGGAACAGTCTGTCCGGCGGAGTCTCTTCGTTCCACTCGCTGGTCTATTTTGTTCGTACAGCGACCAGCAGGGAAATCAAGTGGGGCACACAGACACCTATCAAGGTCTACGACAAGGCTCTTGGCGACCAGTTCCAAGGGATCGGCGTTGAAACTGAGGTGAGGGCAAGAGGCGCTTATCGCATCAAAGTTGACGACTGTGGCATTTTTCTTACTCAATTGATCGGCAATAACTATGACCTGACCGATCAGGAGTCGATTACCGACTACTTCCGCAACCAGTTCCTTGGCCACATCGTTTCTATCTTGACCACTGAGCTGACCAAGTGGGAGGGGCCCCTAATCTCGGTGCCTGCCAATGCTGTAACCTATGCCAAGACAATAGAGGATGAAATCGTGCCTATTGCTGCTGAATACGGCATGAAAGTACTGAACTTCAGCATTTCCGCAATTGACATTGTCGACAATGAAGCCAGACAGGAAGCCCAGGAGCTAGTATCCAAGAACCGCGAGCAGTTCTATGGGCGTATGGCCCAGGGGCAAGGCGAAGCGGCATATGCACAGGGCCAGCAGTCTGCGTATGAGACTTATGGCACCAACTATCAGCAGGCTCAGGTTTTGAATGCCATGAATGGTGCCGCGTCCAATCCTGGCTCTGACGGTGGAGCTCTCCTAGGGGCGGGTATGGGATTGACCATGGGAGCCGGCATGGGTCAGGTCATTCCCAACATGGTCAATCAGACGATGGGACAGGCACAAGCAGCTCCTCAACCGGCCTCCGTCGACCCTGTAGAGCGGTTGAGCAGACTGAAGGAAATGCTGTCAAAAGAGCTTATTTCCCAAGAGGAGTATGAGGCTAAAAAGGCCGACATACTCAAGGAAATGTAGGTGACTTGAATGAAGTATCTAGTTTCGATTTTTGCAACGGTCCTGACGCTCATAGGTTGCGCGGCTTTCATGGCCGAAATTGGTACCTATGGCTTTGCCCCTCCCGCTCAGTGGATAGTGATGCTCTTCCTGTTGCTGTTTACCATTCTGTGCTGGGTTGCTCAGTCGCGTAGCGATGAAGATGCTGCATCAAGGAACGAAAATCTTTATTACCGGCTGATAGCTGAGAATGTGGTATTCCCGGCTGTTGGTTATCTGATTCAGGGTATTATTGCGATTTTCTACTTTTCAGCTTGGAATGCCCCCTGGTGGTCCGGGAACCTCACCTTGAGACACATATTGCCCAGTGGGTTTTTCATTCCCCTTCTGGTCGAAGTTCTGCTCACCATCGTGGTCATTTCCTTGTGGGTCGGCAATATTACTTCCAACGTACATACGGTTCGTCAGCAGGTCATAAGGGATGAGAAGGTCGCCAATCGTGCACAACTGAAATCTCAGGTGCTCTTCCTTGATTCATGTCTGGATCCGAATGACAAGGAGGCGACTGATATCAGCAGTCAAATTCAGCGTAAGGTCGAATCCCTGCCTCTGGTGCCCGACGCGGCGACCGGCCTCTTCTATTCACGGGCCATCAATGAAATTCAAGAAGCTACAGCTAAGGGCAGTGTAGATCTTCCTACTCTTCAACATATTCGAGACACGCTCAACAGAGTGCGCTGATAACTCTCGTCACACGAAGCGTCTCATACAATTTCATGAGGCTCCGAGATGCCTGTTAGCGGAATCGGGACTCCGGATTATGCAGTGTGCATAATTGTGCATAGCGCGAACAGCTGTCATGGCTTAAAAAGCGAAGAGAACCCGGCCGTCCTGCAGATCCACCCATTATGGCGTGTTCCTGAAGACGGTCGGGTTCTTTGTTCTTAGGAAGAACCTAGCTCTTGTCAGGCCTTCAGGAAGTTAGGATCCGCAAAGGCGGGGTTTGGATAGGTGTAGAAGCCTTGTCCAGAGTCCTTGCCGGTCTTGCCCTCGTCCATCATCTTCTGGATCTTATCCATGAAGGGCTTGAAGTCAGGGTTGTCGCCCTGCTGCTCCTTGGTGATGTTGAAGGCGGTCCGCAGCCCCACAACGTCAAAGATGGCAAAGGGTCCCATGGGGGCGCCCGTGCCGATCATCCAGGTCTTGTCCACGGTCTCCGGGTCTGCGATGTCGTGGCCCCAGAGGTGAGCGGCGGCGTTGAGCAGGGGGATGAGAAGGGTGTTCAGGACGTATCCGGGCTGCTCCTTCTTCAGGACGATGGGAACCATGCCGATTTCCTTGGCATAGTCCACGATCTCGTTGAAGACCTTGGGGTCGGTCTGCTCGGAGCCCATGATCTCTGCGGTGTTGTTCAGCCAGACCTGGTTGGCGAAGTGCATGTTCAGGAACTTGTCCGGCCTGCCCGTGTCGGGTGCGAAGGTGCTGGGCACGTAGGTGGATGAGTTGCTGGTGAAGATGGTGTCCTTGGGCGCCAGTTTGGCCAGGCTCTGGTAGAAGTCGTGCTTGATGGAAGGCTTCTCGGGGACAGCCTCGATGACCAGGTCAGCGTTCTTGACAGCCTCGGCCATGTCCGAGCTGTACGACATGTTGTTCAGGCCTGCGTCGAACTGTTCATCAGTGGCGTTGATGTCGTGCTTGTAGGAATCCCGCAGGTTCTTGACGCGCTCCTCTGCTGCCGCCACAGCCTGGTCGTTGATGTCGTAGATCGTCACTTTCTTGCCCTTGAAGGCTGATTGATAGGCGATCTGGCTGCCCAGCACCCCGCCGCCGGCAACCGTAACATTATGAATGTTCGTCATAGAAACCTCTTTCATTCGTGGTATCCATCCTCGGATACGCTACTTCCATAGTAGAGCCAGGTCTTGAACGGGGCCTGGCTCACAGATTCGGCAGACAGACGATCAGGCCTTGAGGAAGTCCTCATCCTTGTAACGCGGGTTCGGATAGTCGTAGAATCCGTGGCCTGCGTCACTGCCGGTCTTGCCCTCGTCGAGCATCTTCCGGACCTTCTCCAGGAAGGGCTTGAAGCCAGGGTCGTCGCCTTTTTGTTCCTCGATGATGTTGTAGATGGTCCGCAGGCCGACCGCGTCATAGGCGCCGAAGGGGCCAACGGGCGAGCCAGTGCCGATCATCCAGGTCTTGTCGATGGTTTCAGGGTCTGCTATGTCATTGCCCCAGAGGTAACCGGCATCCTCCAGGAAGGGAACCAGCAGGCTGTTGAGGATGTATCCGGGCTGCTCCTTGTGGAGAGGGATTGGGACCATGCCGATTTCCTTGGCATAGTCCACGATCTCGTTGAAGATGTCGGGGTCGGTCTGGTTGGAACCCATGATTTCGGCGGTGTTCATGCGCCATACGTGATTGGCGAAGTGAAGGCAGAGGAACTTAGTCGGACGACCGGTGTCGGCAGCATAGGTGCTGGGTACATAGGTGGAGGAGTTGCTGGCGAAGATGGTCTTCTCGGGGGCTACCTTGGCCAGGCTCTGGTAGAAGTTGTGCTTGATGGAGGGTTTCTCGGGAACGGCTTCGATGACCAGGTCGGCATTCTTGACGGCGTCAGCCAGGTCTGCGCTGTAGGTCAGATTGTTCAGCCCAGCATCGAACTGCTCGTCGGTGGCGTTGATGTCCCGCTTGTAAAGGTCTCGACGGTTCTTGATCCGCTGCTCAGCCGCTGCGATAGCCTCATCGTTGATGTCGTAGACTGTGACTTTCTTGCCCTTGAATGCTGATTGGAAGGCGATCTGGCTGCCCAGCACCCCGCCGCCGGCCACCGTAACATTCTCAATGTTCGTCATGAGAAACTTCTTTCATTATCGGGCGCCCCGCATTGGACGCAATGCTCATTCTAGTAGAGCGATATGGGTCGAATTGAAAGGAGTTTTGTGCCAAAAATGGCTATTTCCTAGGGGAATTGAGGCGAGTTCGGTTCTCTGCCGGTTGCAGATAAATATGTTGCATTGCTCACATAGGTTTGCTCGTATGGAGCGGTCCTACCCGAGCTCAGCGTAGTATCCGGGCAGCGAACCGCGCGCTTGCTGCATGCACGATTCGCCTGTGCGGATGGCATTCAGAGAATCTGGCAGAATTCGATCGTCTCCTGATTGGGGCCAATGACGTTGAAGTAGCGGATTCCGCGCTGCCAGAAGGTGGGAATGGACTGGATGGAGTCCTCTCTGATCTTCAATCCCATCTCCAGGGCATGCTCGTATGCAGCATCGATGTCTGGCGTATCCAGCGCCCAGTGGTTGATTGCTCCGGTGCGCATGGGCGCAGGCTCGCCCTCCCAGGTTTCAATGGTTAGATGGCCCAGACGTAGAAAGGCGCAGCGGTTCTCTCCGTTGGGGTAGATGCCGACCAGCTCGAACCCGAGTTTGTTGGTGTAGAAGTCAATGGTCTCGTCCAGATCGCGGGCGATCATGCCCGAGTGCTGAAAGTCAGTGGTGAAAGCCGACATGGTTTGCATAGTGATGCCTCCTCCTTCAAGGTAGGTGCTTGATAGCATGTTAGGGCTGTTTCAGAAGTTCTTGTCAATTCGGGAATGTGACCAATGCCTTGGTTGTTTCACCGATCTTGCCTTCCATGAGTTCAGGAACTTGTTCCAGTTTCAGTTCGTGACTAATTAGGTCACTTATATTCAACTGCTCGGATCTTAGGAGACTGATGGCATCCAAGCAGGAGAGGGGATTGATGAAAGACCCTTTTATGGTCAGTTCTTTCTGGTAAATATCATACGTGTTCATTGTGAAGTGGGCATCGGGAGCGCCCACCCCGAACATGAGGACCTGGGCGCCGCGCCTGCAAGCTTGGATAGCCTGGGCCTGTGTGGCTGGAAGGCCAACGGCCTCCACGACCAGATCGTAGGCCTCAACAGGCAGAGTCTCGCAGTCAGTCTTGTACGTGGCGTGGATGTTGCTCAAACGTCTGCCCAAGGCCAGTTTTTCAGCACTGATGCCAGCTAGATCCACCTGGACTAGGCCATAGCATTGAAGAATCTGGGCGAAGAGCTGTCCCATGAATCCGTCTCCGATAACTAGTGCCTTCTGGCTGGGTCGTAATTCCATGAGATTTACACCGTGGACCGCACAGGAGATCGGTTCCATCAGGGATGCTTCTCGCAGCCCGACGTCATCGGGTACTTTGTAGACCACCTCAGCAGGAGCCGAGAAGTATTCCGCCATTCCCCCGTTCCGGGTTACACCGATGGCTGATAAGTGACTGCAAAGCCCGGGTTTTCCACTTCGGCAGTAATTGCACTGGTGGCAGTAGATGTTGGGATCCACGGCCACTTCATCCCCAACCGCTAGCCCGGTTACTTGGTCTCCGACGTACTCAATTCGGCCTGAATTCTCATGCCCTAGAATGATGGGCGGTTCAACTTTAGCTGAACCAGGAAGACCCAGATACAGATCACGGTCGGTGCCGCAAATACCTGCATAAGCGGTGCGGATTAGGACTTCGTCGCTGCCGATCTGGGGCATGGGTACATCCTTCAGGTTCAGTTCTTGTGGGTTTTCTAGAACAAGTGCTTTCATGACTTATCCTCAGATTCCGGTGTTCCAGGTTGTGCGTTTTCGGCGGCTTTCTTAAAATCGGGTAGTTCTATCTGGATTTTGACATCCTCCTGGTGCCCCTGGGCTGCCCTGTCGAAAGCCTCCTGGGCCTGATCCATTCTGTAGGTCCGGGAGATGAAGGGCTTCAAGTTAATTTTTCCTGCTGAAACTAGATCAATGGACTTCTGGTAAACGTTGGCATATCTAAAGACATTCTCTATGCGAGTCTCCCTGGCCTGGACCTCGGTAATGTCCATGGGGACGATTCCTTTGGCTGGGATGCCGACAATAACGGTAGTGTTGCCCGGCGCTCCCAGTTTCCAGAGCTCCTGATAGGCATTGAGGTTTCCAGATGCCTCGAAGACACGGTCTGCTCCCCATCCGTCTGTCTCAGCCATGACCCGGTTCAGAAGGCTGTCTTGGTTGATGTCCACAGGAATGATTCCAGTGATTTGGGCAGCTAGGTTCAATTTAACTCGGGATGAGTCGGACACTAAGACGCGTGCGCATCCTCCTGCTATAGCTGAAGCCGCCGTCATCAGTCCAATGGTTCCAGCTCCAATCACGGCTCCAGTGTCACCTGGTTTTATCTTGGCCTTGGTAGCGGACCACATTCCTACTGAAAGGGGCTCTAAGAGCGCTCCTTCCGCGTAGGACATATTCTCTGGCAACTTGTAGGTGAAAGCTGCAGGATGAACAATTTTTTCGCAGAGGCACCCATCAACGGGCGGAGTTGCAAAGAAACGGACAGAAGGGTCAATATTGTATAGCCCCAGCTTGGAGGCTTTGGAATTCATATCAGGGATTCCGGGTTCCATCGCCACCTTATCGCCGACCTTGAATCCTTTGACTCCTGGTCCGACTTCAAGAACAGTCCCTGAGGCCTCATGTCCGATGATCATCGGTTTTTGCACCACGTACTTGCCCACCCTACCGTGTAAGTAGTAGTGCAAGTCCGAGCCGCATATACCAACGGTATGAGGAGCTATGAGCAATTCGCCAGAACCGGGTGCGGGTGGATCGGGGACATCCCGCACCTTGATGATGCCTTGTTTCTCTAAAACGACCGCTTTCATTTGCTGCTCCTTTAACCGGGCTAAAAAGGGGGTTTGAATCTACATCGTCATTGACAACTTGCTTCCATACTATGCATCACTAGTGGGTTGAATATATTACCCCATAACCAATAGTGGTATTATTTTGACTTCCAATCTGATCTGTGGGGGGAGCGTAGCGCGAACAGGCTTTCGATAGCTTTGTTGCACTTGATAGTGTCAGATTGCAACGGAGGTTTACATATACATGAGAGACGGCGCAGTTGATCGTGGTGCCCTTGAGGTTGTGGTGCCACGAGGAGATGAATCAATCCGTTGGCTGGAGCACGGCTACCCGTCCGCTCTGGCCCGGTGGCATTATCACCCGGAGATAGAGATCCATTTGATCAGGGAAAGCAGAGGCTACATGATGGCTGGTGACGGCATGGTCTCTTTTTCTCCAGGGCAGGTCTCGCTTTTGGGAAGCAATGTGCCACACAATTGGATTTCTGATCTGACTGCAGGCACAGTCATCTCGCATAGGGACGTGGCTTGTCAAGTTCATCCCAATCGTATCCAGGCCCTTGCGCGGATATTTCCTGAGGCCGGCCAGATTTCGGCCCTCCTGCAGCGGGGGCATCAGGCGATCGTGCTTTCCGGCCAATCCGCCATCCGGGTCGCCACGATACTGACGGACATGGGGAATCACCGTGAACTGGACCGTCTGATTGACCTCTTGGAGATATTCAGGGTCTTCGTGCAAGCTCCAAGCGATGAATGGTCCACCATGGTCACTCCGGGCTATGAGCCTGACGCTTCGGTAGATACGGCTAATCGGATCAATCAGGTCCTGGCATATATAAATTCACATATTGCGGCCCAGATCAGCCTGGACGAGGCTGCAGAGGTTGTTTCGATGAGTCCATCGGCCTTCTCCAGGTTCTTTAAGAGGGCTGCAGGAATTAACTTTTCCGACATGGTCCGTAGGCTGCGCATCTCCCGAGCATCCCGTCTCCTGGTCACGACCGACTTGCCCATTGCCAGTATTCGAGCTCGAAGTGGATTTGGCAATGTTGCCAATTTCAACCGTCGATTCAAACAGGAAATGGGAACGACGCCAAGAGCCTACCGGCAATCCCATCGGTACTGAGCTGACCGACCAATGATACTTATTTGTCAAATATTAATGCTGTCTTGCCCTTTTGGGCGTTTGGAGGAACAGAGAATTGCAGGCAGCTGCGATTAGCGCTATCTTATTTTGTGCAACGGATTGATTAAATAAGATCCGTCCTGTATTCATCCTTAAACACTCGCGATGAAGCGTGTTTTGGTGTCGCAGAAAAGAGAAACAAATGGTAGCAAAACAAACGAAGGCATTGGCAACACTGGTGTCACTGGTTCTAGCTTGCGGAGGCCTGTCCGCTTGTGGGGGGGGGGGGGGCTCCGATGCTCATGACAAGGAACTTGTGTTTCTAGATGGATATCCAGAACGGAAGGATGACTCCCCATGGGGCAAGGCCGTTCAGGGATGCGCACCCAAGGGATACACGATAAAGCGCCAGCTTCAGGACGAGACAATGAATCCTCTGACCATTGCAGTCAAGGAGAACAATGCGCCTGATATCGCTATGATCGACAATCCATCCATGCCAACCGCCGTTGATTCAGGAATGGTGGTCGACATGAAAGAGGCCGGCGTTGATACCAGCGGATTCGATAAGAACATAGCAGCACCAGGAATCATCGACGGCAAGACTTACGGAGTCAGTTACGGTGTCAATACCTTGGGCTTGTACTACAAACCAGATATTTTACAGAAGGCCGGGGTCGATCCGGCTGGCATCAAGGATTGGGATTCGCTTAATGCGGCCATCGAGAAGGTAGTCCAAGCAGGTTTTAAAGGTATTTCATTCTCAGGGATAGCCACTGAGGAAGGAGTTTTTCAGTACCTTCCTTGGTTCTGGGGCGCAGGCGGGGATCTGGAAAATCCTGACTCTCAAGCTGCTCAGGATGCCCGTGACCTCCTTTCAGGGTGGGTTAAGAACGGGTGGGCTCCAAAATCATCCACCACGAATAACCAGTCAGCTGCTTGGGATGTCTTCATGAGCGGTGAGTATGGTTTCGCTGAGAATGGCTCTTGGCAGGCGGAGAGTGCCTCCAAGAAAGGTTACGGAGTGCTTTCCATCCCTGCTAAGAATGGTGGGCCGGCTAAGGTGCCGGCGGGTGGCGAGTTCCTGGTCCTTCCCTTCCATAAGAAGGGTGATGAGACCAAGCAAAAGGCTGCTGCTCAATTCCTGAATTGCTTGACGGGTCGTGACCTTCTCAAGGCCAGTGAATCTACTGGGTATCTTGCTTCTAAAAAAGCGGTAAGAGAACAACAGTTAAAGGATCAGGCCTACTTGCAGAGCTGGGACCAACCTGCGGCTAACGCCCAAGGACGCACCACACGACTGGGGCTTAAATACGAGAACGTTTCTTCCGACCTCTCCAAGAAACTTCAAGCCGCCCTCAACAAGTAAGTCCATGATTATTCGGTAGAGCGACTCTCAGCCAGTAAAGCAACTTGTGACTGGTGAATTCCGAATATGGTGGATAGCCCTCAAGCACTTGAGGCTATCCACTTGATGTCGGCAAGGGGTTGAAAGCCGATTCCTGTGTCGGATCGGAACAGTCGCCTACCGTATTTCTTCACTTCGTCCAGATTCAGATTCTGGGTCTGCTGATTGCCTCTTCTGCCCAGCAAGAGAGGCTTTGCTTCAACTGGTATCTTCCTGATTTCCATTTTTGAAAGAAAAACATGATTTCCTTCCAATCCTCAACTACGAGGAGACCACGGCGGTTCACCCGCCTTGCGGCTTGGGGGTTCGCGCTCCCACTCTGCATTTATTTGATCCTCTTCTACGTCGCCCCCCTCCTGCAAAACATCTCTATGAGCCTGCATAGGTATACCCGCCGAACCTTTGTGACCGGAGGTGCCCCCTTTGCTGGGCTGGATATATATAAAGAGGTGCTCTCTTCAAACGAATTTTGGACCACTCTTCTGCACACTCTTATCTTTGTGGTCGCCTCCATTGCCGTTCAGTACACTCTCGGACTGGCCCTGGCTGTTTTTTCAACCAATCATTCCATCTATCCTCCTTCTTAAGAGGCATTTTCCTGGTCCCTTGGCTTCTGCCCCCAATGGTTTCAGGAACGGTCTGGCAGTGGATGATGGACGCTGACAACGGAATTGTTAACAAGTTCTTGGGTCTATTTGGAGTCGACCCGATTTGGTGGCTGCAGGCAGATCATTCACTGTGGTCTGTGATCATCGCCAACATCTGGCTTGGAATACCTTTCAACCTAGTAATCCTCTATGCGGGTCTGCAGAACATTAACGGAGACCTCTATGAGGCTGCCGCGATTGACGGAGCAAATGCCTGGCAACGCTTCTGGAAAATTACCTTCCCCCTCTTGCGGCCAGTGACTCTCATTACCCTTATGCTGGGCTTCGTCTATACCCTAAAGACCGTCGACATTATCTGGATCATGACCCAGGGCACTGGTACCTCCCAGACCCTTGCTACCTGGGCCTATGCATTGGCTTTCGCCAAGGGTAGCAACATGACAATCAAGTACTCGGAGGCATCCGTTATAGGGACGGTGTTGATCCTGGTGGCCCTCATCTTTGCATTCATCTACCTCTGGGCACAGAAGAAGGAGGATGAACTGTCATGAAACCACGTCCTACATGGTGGAAAACGTTGATTGCGATCCTGATAACCATGGTTATGCTCTTCCCGCTCTACTGGATGATCAACATATCCTTCACCCAGCGCAGATCGATTCGAGCGGCGGACCTGTACCCCAAGGATTTCACATTCTCCAACTATTCGGCCATGATTCATACCCAACTGCCCTACCTAGGCACTTCGCTCTTGATAGCTTTCAGTGTGGTCATTGTGACGCTTATCATAGCTCTCCCGGCTTCCTATGCTCTGAGCTTCCTGAACTTCGCCGGCAGTCGCAGTATGAACTTCATCTTGATCCTGGCCCAGATGATACCGGCTGTGGTGATGTCATTGGGCTTCTATCAGATCTTCAATGACTTGGGGTTGCTTGACTCCATTCCAGGGCTAATTCTGGCTGACAGTACCTTATCAGTTCCCTTCGCGGTCATCCTGCAGACTGCTTTTATGCAAACCATGCCTAAGTCTTTGATCGAGGCGGCTAAAATTGATGGGGCTTCAAATTGGCGGATATTCATGGAGATCGTCATACCGTTGTCCCGGAACACCATAGTGACGACATCCCTTTTCGCCTTCCTTTGGTCTTGGTCGGACTTCATGTTCGCTTCGACGCTCAATGCAGGAGGCGGCAAAATGAGGCCCATAACCATGGGCATCTATGATTTCATTTCCGCCAATAACGAGGAGTGGGGCCCGTTGATGGCAACCGCCGTTATGGCTTCCGTTCCTACGGCTGTTCTTCTCTTGGTAGCACAGAAATATGTGGCAGCCGGCGTTACTGCCGGAGCCATTAAGGACTGATGAAATTTGAGCCGCACAATCCGACAGACTTGGCGTTCCGTAGAACTTGGATTCAATAAGCAAATTTCATTTAATACACAAAGTTTGGAGAGATCATGACGCAATTCAAGACAACAGAAGACGGTAAGGCCCTTCTCTGGACAGGGGATGGGGAATATCTGAGGATCGAACCATGGGGTCAGGGACTGCGCGTCCGTGCTTCTATGATGAGCCCGATCTCGTTGGACCAGGATTGGGCCCTCCTACCCTACAAGGGCCGAGGTAATTCCAGTATCGAGATCTTTCCAGATGAGGACCGGGCTACGGTGACCGTCGGTGATATCCGACTAATTGCGGAAGGAGGGTATGAGTGGAACGGCTCTCGTGGATATGGAGTTTCCACTTGTAGACTCCGGTTCTTCAACAAGGAGGGAAAATTCCTTTTTGAAGAGAGTGATAACGGGGGTTCGTTGAACCTGAAAGCCAGAGACTACCAGTCCATGTCGGGTGGTGATTATCGGGCTACTGTTACTTTTCGTGTTCCTGATGATGAGTGTTTGTATGGGATGGGTGAGTATCAGCAGGATCGGTTGGATTTGAAGGGGTGTTCGTTTGAGTTGGCGCATCGGAATTCGCAGGCGTCGGTGCCGTTTGTGGTGTCGAGTGCGGGGTATGGGTTTTTGTGGAATAATCCGGCGGTTGGTCGGGTGTCGTTTGCGTCGAATGGGACCAGGTGGTGTGCGGCTTCGACGCGGCAGATTGATTATTGGGTGACGGCGGGTTCGTCGCCGCGGGCTGTGGTGCGTCGGTATGCGGATGTGACGGGGCATGCGCCGGTGATGCCTGAGTGGGGGTTGGGTTTTTGGCAGTGCAAGCTGCGGTATTGGAATCAGCGTCAGGTGGAGGATGTGGTGGAGGGGTTCCGTCGTCGTGGGATCCCGTTGGATGTTGTGGTGGTGGATTTCTTCCATTGGCCGCATATGGGTGATTACCGGTTTGAGGATGAGTTCTGGCCTGATCCTGAGGGCATGTGCGAGCGGCTGCATGCCCAGGGCGTCAAGGTCATGGTCTCCGTCTGGCCCCAAGTAGCACTATCCAGCGAAAACTATGACCTGATGAGACAGAACAACCTGCTGATCCATGCCGAAAAAGGCGAAGATATAGCCATGATGTGCTGGGAGCCCTGTACCTTCGTCGATGTGACTAATCCTGAGGCTCGTAGGTTTGTTTGGGATCTGTGCAAGCACAATTATGCGGACAAGGGGGTGGATGCGTTCTGGCTGGATGAGGCTGAGCCTGAGTACGGGACGTATGATTTCGCTAATTACCGGTATTATGCCGGGCCCAATGTTGAGGTGGGGAACATCTATCCCCTGGAGTACAACAGGGGCTTTTATGAGGGTCAGCTGGAGGCGGGCCGGGAGGGCCGGATCGTGAATCTGACCCGGTGCGCCTGGGCTGGTTCGCAGCGGTACGGGGCTCTGGTCTGGTCGGGGGATGTGGGGTCCTCATTCCAGGATCTGAAGGCGCAGATCACCTGTGCCATCCACATGGGCATGGCCGGCATCCCCTGGTTCACCACCGACATGGGCGGCTTCCACGACGGGGACATCGAAGACCCCCAATTCAAAGAACTATTCATCCGCTGGTCTCAATTTTCCTGCTTCCTCCCTGTCATGCGGAACCACGGCAACCGCAGTCTTTCCCACCCACATGCCGATGACCCATCACTTGCCGCCTTGGATGCTCCGCATGAACGGCTTTTGAAAGAGGAGGGGGAGTTCAAGGAGATCGTCAGGGCCCAGGATGGTTCACCACGGTTCTATTCTGGCGCTGATAACGAGCCATGGTCCATGGGTAAGGAGGTTGAGGCCATTCTCGTAAAGTACATCACCATTCGAAATAAGATGCGACCCTACCTCCGTGAGCTATTTGATCAGGCCCACAAAGATGGCGACCCTATCGTACGGGGTCTCTTCTATGAGTTCCCTCAAGATCACAGGGCTGCCAGGTTGAGCGATGAGTATATGTTCGGACCGGATATTTTGGTGGCTCCTGTGGTCCAGGCTGGGGCTCGTTCTAGAGAAGTCTATCTGCCGGGCGGGGAAGAGACCATATGGGAGAATCTATCTGACGGCCAGATCTATCATGGCGGTGCATGGGAGACGGTTGAAGCTCCCTTGGACGTCATACCCCTCTTCGCGCGTCAGGGCAAAGATCAGGGATTAAGAAAGGCTATACAGGAGGCTTCCGCCTGAGCCTTTCTTGTCAAAGGCACCGTCGGGCCTAAGAACTCGACGGTGCCTCCTCTGCTTGCATGGTGAAGATGTGTTCTGTGAATATGAGACAGAACTTTTCTTTATCGTTTTCTATGGGAATGATCCCCAGCCTAAGTGAGCAGTTGGCTGCGTCTTTCTTCAGGATGGACCAACCGATATCAAGCTCTTCCGTTTGTCGTCATAATTCTGCATCAGGTCGAAGCACGTGCCTCGGCTTTCCAGATTTCATAACGCGCTCATTAGTGGAGTAATTTTCATAGTTGAGCGATAGTTAATTTCGCGAGTATCGCGATTCATCTGACGCAACTGAATCACCTCACTCAGAGCCCTAATAGAGGGTTGACCAAGATATACGTAGATCCGGTGGTGATAGCTATGATTAATTGTCATGACCGAAGTGCCATTCCGTCTGAGAACGTCAAGATGGAATGGCACTTCGGCAGGTGCTTGGTTGAAAGGTGCAGTCTACAAATCTGCATGCAGCCAGACGCTCATCGCTCCTTCGGCGCGATTAGCCCAGGCATAATAGGGGATCAGTGTCATTGTTGATTTTTGGCTGCCTATCGATTCTTGGGCTGAATCATACGATTCGTATAAATTCGGCGAGGTATTCTCCTGTAGTTCACATGGCACTTTTAGGGTCATAACACCGCCTAACAGATCTTTCTGATACTTGGTTTCCACTTCGTTGCTCGGCGTGCGTAGGGCTTCATGGGTGACGCGATACCTATGGAGCGGTTGGTCATTGTCAGCGCCTTCGGCGCAGAAAACCTGGGGGCCACGTATGAACGCCACCTTGTAGGAGTCTGCTCGAACAGTTGATGAGGCAACCATAGCCTTGGGTTCCATATCCAATGCGAGCGACATTGATACATGATTATCATCAGGTCCGATTTCTATGAATACGAAGCCTTGATATGGCTTTGTCGTGATAAGCTGACTGTCCCTCACGACGGTATAGTGCTTCTGCGACCAGGACGGTATGCGTATTGCGAAGGAGAATTGTGCCTTCTCTGGGTTGTCGATTTCGAATCTGATCTCCCCTGTTCGAGGGAAGTCGCTTTGCTGTTCGATGACGATTCCGTGGTCAAACTTTGTCCGGTTGGCTATAAATTGATGAGAATAAATGATATCCATGCCGTTGTGACGATCGACAACATAGATGTATTTATCAATAGAGGCAACTAATCGGGCGATGTTCGATGGGCAACAGGCACAGCCGAACCATTCAGCACGATGTGTGAGCACATGAGCATAGTCGGGGTTAGATCTTGATGCTTCGGGATCGGCATCAAGAGGGTTGACATAGAAGAAATGTGAACCATCCAGGGACATCCCACTGATAGCTCCGTTAAACAGCTCCTTTTCCAGGATATCGGCATATTCGCTGCGTTGATCAATCTGAAGCATCCTGCGGGCGAACATCGCCATAGCCACTGAGGCGCACGATTCTCCATACATCGTCCCATTGGGCAGGTCGTAATCGTAAGTGAAGGCTTCTCCCTGATGTGTGGAACCCACTTGGCCAGTGATATACATCCGGCGATGGACGATATCTGTCCAGAGTTTTTGAGCCTCTTGAATCAGTGATGTGTCATTCGTCAGTCGGCCTGTCATAGCTGCCCCGATGCACAGATAAATTAGCCTTACGGCATGACCGTTGGCGGATTCTTGCTGAGTGAAGGGCTTGTCTATCTGGTAATAGGTGTGATCGAATCGGTTGTCATCAAGCACTGGGATTCCACTGGGGCCTTGACGGAATTGCTCGTCTAAGAAGTCCGGATTTTGCCCACGTTCATGAATGAAGAATGAGGCCAGTCGCAAATACCGCCTCTCGCCGGTCACTTCGTAAAGACGAGGAAGAGCTATTTCAATCTCAGGATGCCCATCTACTCCATGTATTTTGCCGTCTTCTGGGCCGAAATGTGCATCAATGCAATCTGCCATGCCACGTGCAATGAGCAAGGCTTTTTCGTTGCCTGTGCTTCTGTAATAGGCTGTAGCAGCTTCGATGTAGTGCCCCATTGTATAGAGCTCATGTGATTGGCGGAGTCTGTGGAATCGCTCCTTTGGCGCGTCAATTTGGAAAAGGGTGACTAGGTATCCATCTTTGTCTTGAGCCATACTGATCAGATCAATGAGTCGGTCTGCCAGGGTGCGCAGATCCTTATCGTACCGATATTGAAGAGTGTAGGCGACAGCTTCCAGCCATTTGTAGAGATCCGAGTCCTGGAATTGGTATCCCGTGTGATGTCCTGATTTGAGCCCCGCCGCAATTTCAAGGTTACGTAGGGTATGGCCTCTCGGGGGTTCTGACATTTGTCCCGACGAAGGGTCCTTAGGAGTGCTGTATTGCCTTTCGTCGGCCATGACCGACCACTGATAGGGCAGAACTTTTTCCGCGATCAGTTGTCGATAATTGTTCCAGAATTCCGAGGTGATTTCGACTGAAATATTGTTGGAGATTGACATGACTTTCCTTGTGTGATGAGCGACGGATGCTTTGGGTTCCTAAGGACTTTTATCCCTTGACAGCACCGGACATGAAACCTCGCACATAGTATTTCTGAAGGGCGAGGAAGAGAAATGCGCAAGGAATCATCAGGACTACAACACCTGCCTCGGTTATGCCATAGTCTATGGCGCCCAAGGCTTGGGAACGCATGTTGACCATGGCAAGAGGCAGCGGCGCGTTCTCTGAACCGACCAGGTAGAGGGGAATCATGAAGTTGTTCCAAGCTTCAAGGAAGGCTAGGAGCCCGACCGTGATCATGGACGGGAGGACGGATGGGACAAGTATGCGAACCAGGGCCGTGAAAGAATTGCAACCATCGCATAGGGCTGCTTCCTCTAGAGATTTCGGAACCGTGTTGAAGGCGATACGCATGATGAATGTACCCATGGGCAATTGGAAAAGCGTCAGAACCAGCCCTACTCCGACCAGGGAGTCATTCAGGCCGATGTTCTTGAACCAAACCATCATGGGAATCAGCAAGGAAGCATAAGGCACCATCAGTATGCTGAGTGTCACCATGAACCCCAGATTTCTTCCAGGATAACGGAAACGGCTGAACGAATACCCAGCCAAGGTACAGACGACAACGGAGAAAACTACGGCAATGACAGTAACGATCACCGAATTCAAAACATAGTGCAGTAGACCTTCCTGGTAATGGGCCAGTTTAAGGTAGTTGGCGAATCCCCATCCTGAGGATTGCGATGATCCGGGTTGTGGAGACACGGAACAAACCACCACCCAGACCAGAGGCGCTAAGAAGATCAGAGCGAGTACGGCCTGAAGTACCCGTGCCGTGTATGTTTTCCAACGAGGTGTAGACATAACCTGCTTCTTTCAGTCGTTATCATCGCGCATGCCGCGCAACTGAATCGAATTCAATACAATCAGGGCCATCAACACACATAACGACAGGGCAGCTGCCATGCCGAGGTCCTTCTTGGATTCAAAGGCGAAGCTGTAGATGAGCTGTACAACGGTCAAGGTGGAGTTGTTGGGTCCTCCGCGTGTGATGATGAAAAATTGGTCGAATGCAAGGATCGATCCTGTTACGCAGTAGACCAAACACATGATGATGGTTGGTCGCATCAAAGGCAGGGTTATCGACGTGAAGATACGCAGAGGGCTTGCCCCATCCATCCTGGCCGCTTCATACAAGTCACCGGGTATCGCCTGTAGACCGATCATCATGAGGAGCATGTAGTATCCGGAGAAACGCCACACGATTACGACAATTGTCGCCCACATTGCGCTGCGCCCTGTGGCAAGGACCGAGTCGCCTGGATTCATGAGTCCCAGGAAACTGAGGATGCCGCTTACTGGGCCGACCTGTGGAGAGTACATTGCGTAGAAAAGAAGTGACGCGGAGGCCAGACCTGTGGCGCTAGGCAAAAGGAAGCAGGTTCGGAGGATGCTGTTCCGCCGGCTTGATTCCTGCACGATCAAAGCCAATCCCAATCCCAAGGCCAGGAGGATCACAGTCACGATGACCGTGTACTCGAGAGTGAAAACAATGGATTGGCAGAGTAATGGGTGCTGGAATACCTTGATGAAGTTGTCAGGGAAGTTGAATCCCCGGCTTCCGCTCATTAGGCCCCAGCGTGAACATGCCATAACGACCAGGAGAAGGCATGGGATGAAGAGCAGGGTGACTATGAACACCCAATCAGGGAGTGCGTAGAGCCATCCTCGTCTAGTCTCGGCCTTTTCGACATCAGTCAAGCCATGATTTTTGGATCTTTTGCCGCGTGCCGGATTCCGCGTATTTTGACCGGCCATTGTGTTTCCTTTCATGGATGCAGATAGAGTGCGCATATACGAGTGGGGTATTGCAGACGCTTTTAGCTGTGGATTAAGCGATTTCAATGAGCTTCAAGGTATGAGCAATGGCAAGGTACCCTACTGTTTTCAACTTCGCAGGGCACCTTACCAAAGAGTCGACGGATGAGTATGCCAATCACTGACTGAGGACAGCCGTTATCGCCTTATTGTCGGCTTCGAGCTTTGAGGCATCTCCCCATATTTGATTCTGCAGAAGAATCTGCCATGGTGATCCGGAAGCGTTGAATGCTTCATTGAAATGTGGAGAGACTGGTGTGCGGCCATTTGCTAGAGTGCTGTTCTCGATCTGTATCCGCGGATCTGATTGGCTGTACCCATTTTTGAGCACTTTCAGATTTGCGGCCGTGTCACCTTTGTCAGCGAAGGCACCTTGCTGCGCCTTTTCTCCTGTCAGCCACTTGAGGAAGTTCCATGCCTGGTCGGTCTTCTTTGAATCCTTGCTGATGCCTATGGCATCTCCGCCTAAGAAAGTCGATCCTTTGCCTTCCTTGGTGCCTGGGATAGGAGCGACGCCAAAGTGGAATCCGCCATTCTGCTCATTCTTTATCAGGGAAGCAATGGCAGTACCGGAGTATGGCATGACGCCAATCTTGCCGTTGAGGAAGGGGGTCGTCCACGTTGAACAGTTCTCTTCCTTGGAGCCTGCGCCGATTCCATTTTTAGTCTCTGCCAGGTCTCTGTATGCTTCATACACCTTCTTAGCGGAGGGGCCATCTAGCAAGGATTTGGTACCTTCCTTATTCATGACTTGGTCTCCGCTGGCCCAAACCATGGGGAAGAGCATAAAGATATCGGCTCCTCCGCATTGGCCGCCGACATAGGTTCCGGCAACCCCTTCATGGTCAAGCGCGGCAACCGCCTTCGCCTGTTGCTGGAATTCCTGAATTGTTGCAGGTCCCTTCTCGGGATCCAAGCCTGCCTGTTTATAGAGATCTTTGTTCCAAACCATGACTGAAACATCGGTGAAGAAAGGCAATGTATAGTTTCGGTTTTCCACCGTACCTGCGTCGATATGCCCCTGTTGCAGGTCTTTAAGATTGCTTAGGCCCTTGATCTGCTTGGTTATGTCAGAGAAAATCCCCTCAGAAGCCCAGTATGGTATCCTCACCACGTCTCCTGACAGAAGATCTGGCAGAGAATCCGTCTGGGAAGAGCTACCTACTTTTCCCTCCATATCTTCACTGGGCACAAGCTTGAGTTTGACGGAGTTCTTATGGGACTTGTTGTACAGGTTGACCACGTTCTTAGCCTGTGATTCCTTATCAGAGCGAACCCAAAGGACCAGTTCGGTTCCATCGTCGGTTCCGTCCGCAGTGATGTTTTTTGTGTTGGCTTCGCTGCTGCTGCCGCAGGCGGCGAGTCGGCCGACGCAGAGCACAGAAGCCATCAGGCCAAGACATAAGCGCTTTGTGATTGATGTTGGTGTACGAGGATTTACCATATTGGCCTCCAATGCCCGGAACTCTTCTTCGAGCGGTTTCCTGTATGTACATTCCGGTTTGAATAGACGATCTTTAGTAGTCCAAAAGCTCAATCTGTGCAAACCTTTTCACAATATATAATATCAATCAAAGCATGTCAATTTGGAGTTTCTATCTTTTAAAATGTGAAATAAATAAATTTATTATTTTCACACGTAGTAAACTTGTTTGAGATTAGCGGCTTCGGCATGTATCCAGGGGGCAATATGGAAAAGGGCTCAAGAAAAAAATCTGCAAGACTAGTGGATGTAGCGGAGCGGGCTGGGGTTTCTGTGGCCACCGCTTCAAAAGCCCTTCATGATAATCCACGTGTGAGTGCACGAACCAGGAATCATGTCCAGAGGATCGCCAGTGAGTTGGCCTATACCCCTAATAAACTTGCCCAGTCGCTGGTCAGCGGGCTTACGGGAACTGTCGGACTGGTTACCTCGGATATGCAAGGCCGGTTCTCAACTCAGATTCTGATCGGTGCCGAGAACACCCTTGAGACCCAGTCCTTCTCGGTTCTTCTGACCAATGCCCGGGGTGATTCGTCCTTGGAGGCTTTGCATGTTAGGAAATTGCTTTCCTTGAAGGTGGACGGTTTTATTCTGATGGGAAGGGAGACCGACCCCCGTGCATCCTGGGGTTCTGATTTGAATGTACCCTTGGTGTACGCTTATGCTCCCTCTACAGATCCGAACGATGCTTCAATCACTTGCGATAACGTTGATGCTGGGAAAATGGCTGTCAACCATCTCATTTCCTGCGGTCGCCACAAAATTGCCATAATTGGTGGGGATGGAACCTTTGCAGCATCACAGGACCGGACCAAGGGCTCCATGGCTGCGCTCAAAGAAGCTGGCCTGAAGCCAGCGGGTCCTGTTAGATTTGGTCAGTGGGACGGCTCTTGGGGAAGGGGGGCCACTCGATTGTTGCTTGATCAGAATGTCGATTTTGATGCGGTTGTGTGTCAGAATGACCAGATAGCGCGGGGTTGCATTGATGTGTTGAAGGAGCGCGGGATCCGTGTTCCTGAAGATGTCGCGGTTATCGGACATGACAATTGGAGCGAGCTGGTTGACATTTCCCGTCCAGAACTTACCAGCATTGACAATAACGCCATTGAAATCGGCAGTCAGGCTGCTCAGATGCTTCTGGATGCCATAGGAGGTAAGCCCCACCATGGCATCCGCTATCTGCCTTGCCGCCTTGTGCAGCGGGGATCGACGGTGCTGCTTGATTAGTGTTTATGGTCAGCAAGGCTGGTGGGGATGCCTGCGTCAGGCGTCTTCAATGGCGGGGGAGTAAGGCGCATATAGCATATAGATAGTGCAATACTCTTTCTTACTTCTCAGGTATTATTTCAGCAACCTTGTTTGGAAAGTGTCAATCGAGTCTTTTTCTGGCATTGTGATGCACAAGGCTGTCACAATCGTGCTGTTTAGTGCCACAGTATCTTGTGGACAATGGAATTATGGGCTTAGGGATCAAATTTTATAAGGCATAAGAGTGTGGATTATGTGGGATGTTCTATCCGAAGCCAGTAGAGAGGCACTCCGAATGAGCCTTATTACGAAAGCCCTTTCAACACCATATCGGCATCCAAGCCGTTCTGCTTATGCCAACAAAGTGCATTTGCCTTCATTCGCCATGTTGAGCATAGGGCATCAGCGATCAGGAAGGCTCATGTCATTACCGGATAAGCAGGCTTGATTGTTGAGTTTGCGAGAAGTGTCACGCATGCCACCGTCCATGGCATCGTCAAAGACGGCTGATTTCGTTGCTGACATCGGCATCTATTGAAATGGACAGATTGCGTCCGAATTATGGATACCGATTGGGCGTTTGCATCCTGGTGCTCTAGCATCGTGGCCATGAAGAAAACGACATCACTGAAGCCTTGGTTGCCCAAGGGTGTCTTCTTCTATGTCGATGCCCGATGGCGTTGATGTTGTAGTCGGTTCTTCTTCTGATTCCTCTACTTACCTCGGTGTTTGAGGTTGTTCTTGTATTATCTGCGGACATGCTGCCATAGGAAATCCATATCCATGGCGTACTGACTCGGCATCAGGTGGGGTTTCGCTGCCGTTTCAAGCCGCAGCATTTGACCTAGGAAGTCCCCTAATGACTATCAACGTAACTATGGAATCTCACAGGTTTTCCAGCGACCTCGATGCCCTGGCCATCTACAGACGGCTGTGCATCAGATATCGGGAGGATCAGCTCTTCCTCCTGGAGTCTCTGAGTGGCCCCAACAAGGACCGGAAGCGCTCAGTTATCGGGTTCGAGCCGATGCTGACCCTGAGCGTGACGGACCATGTCATGACCATCGATCCTTTGGGCAATGCTCAGCTGACTGGGATGCTGGAGCCCTTTGGCCCGATTGAGCATGGGGTGGTCCATCATCCGGTCCCCGACATCCAAGAGGTTTTTGCAGTGCTGAGGCGGCTGGAATCCTCCTTCGCCATCAGCGGCGACCACGAAGGCCCCTTCGGAATGGGCTGGTTCGGCTATTTCGGGTATGACACCATCTTCATGATCGAGGATCTGGAGGAGCGCACACCAAGGGACGCGGCCTTGCCGGTCATTTCCTTGACCCTGTATCGGGGAATCATCACTTTGGATCTGAAGGCTGGCGGCTACTGCGCCACTTTGATCCATGCCGAAGAGGGTTCGGCCGAATGCGGCATTCCAGAGGGCGGGGAAAATCTGCGAGAGCGCGGATCTTCTACACGGTCTGGTGCACAGATCCAGAATGCGGCAATTGAAAGCGGCGGGCACGGTCATGGATTCGCGTCGTTGGAAGAGGTGGTGGAGCTGCTCAAATCCGACGCATTGTCGGAGCAATCTTCTGAATCGCATGCTGACCAGGGTGGCATACAGGATGGCATAGGGCCGGACTATCCATATAAGGCCCACGACACGATTGACCGGGACCTCTTCTATCGGTGGTTTGCCAAGGGCAAGGAGCACATAGCCCAGGGAGATGTGTACCAGCTCCAGCTCGGGCATGAGATTCAGGTGGACTCCAGGATTCCGCCCTTCCAGGTCTACCAGCGGCTGCGCCAGCAGGACCCGTCCCCCTATATGTACTATTTTGTGACTCCCCAAGGGGTGCATGTCATCGGCGCCAGCCCCGAGCTCTTCATCGGGCTGACTCCTGATGGTGACATAACCCTGCGGCCCATCGCCGGAACGGTCGGCAATCCCGGAGATGGAGAGGCCCGCCAGGCGGCCATCAGGCAACTGACCGGCGACCCCAAGGAGCGGGCCGAGCACCTGATGCTGGTGGACCTGGGCCGCAACGACGTAGCCAGGTGCTGCACACCCGAATCCTTGGAGGTGGACCGGCTGATGACCACCGAGGTTTACTCCCACGTCATTCATATGGTCTCGGATGTGGTCGGTCGAATCCGGCCTGGCCTGGACAAGTACGACGTCTTCTCGGCCGCCTTCCCCGCCGGCACCATGACAGGAACCCCCAAGGTGCGCGCCGTGGAGATCATCGAGGAGACCGAGGTCAGTTCGCGCGGGGTATATGCCGGGGCGGTGGGCTTCCTCGGATTTGACGGCCAGGTCCTGACGGCGCTGTGCATAAGGACAGCCTCCTGCCATTCGGGCAGATACCACCTGCGCGCCTCGGCCGGAATCGTCGAGGATTCTCAGCCGGAAAGCGAATGGCAGGAAACCATGAAGAAGATGAGTTCGGCCTATCTGGCCATCACCGGAAAGGAGCTGGCCCATGAGAGTCTTGCTGGTTGATGCCTTCGACAGTTTCGTCTATGTGGTCAAGAACTACGTGGACCTGTTGGGCGCCGATACGACCATTGTCCGGGTGAACCACCTTGCCGAGGTGGACCCGCTCACCTTTGACGCGGTCATTCTGGGTCCCGGACCGGGTCGCCCGGAAGACTGCGGCTACCTGGAGCTCTTGGACCAGGTGGCAGGACGGAAGCCGGTCTTCGGCATCTGTTTGGGCATGCAGGCCATCGCGGTACACGCCGGAGCTCGGGTGGTCAGGGCCTCCAGTCGTCAGCACGGCAAGGTGAGCGGGATAAGCAACGACGGGAAGGGCTGCTTCAAGGGCCTGCCCGATACCTTCGATGTGACCAGATACCATTCCCTGGTTGCCGACGAGGCTTCGGTCAGTCAGGTCGCCGACCTGGAGATCAGCGCGCGCTCGCTTCTGGATGGCTATGTGATGGGTCTGAGGCGGGACAGGTCGCTCATGGAGGGCATCCAGTTCCACCCCGAGAGCATCGGTAGCCAGTATGGTCACCAGGTTATTGCCAATTTCTTCCAGGAGTACTCCGGCTGATTTGATGGGGACTGTCTCATCAGGACCGGATCGGGTTGTTTTCTCCCGCAATCCGCCATTCAGTAAGCAAAGCCAGTAATTTCTCTGGGTAAGTCCGGCAAGATGCTGCGGCGGATTCGATTTGGCAGCCCATGACCTGGACCTGACGCTCACACGATCAGGGGAACTTGTGCGACCGCTCTCTAAACTCACAGGTCAGGAAGGACAAAGGTGGGTGGCCGTTCGTGTGTGAGATTCGGCCGGTCAGGACATCTCGCTGCGGCCCTGGCGCCAATAACCCATGAAAGATACGTTGCGACGGTCCATTCCCCGGTCTCTGACCAGCATGCGTCTCAGCTCGCGAACGGTGGCTGCCTCTCCGGCGATCCAGGCATACAGGTCGTCGGCATGAATAGAGGCATCGGCTTGGGTGGCATCGGCAGTCTCCCAGAGCAGCTCTTTGTCGATATCGACCTCTGTGAATTCCTGGGAGGATTCAGCGGCTGCGGCCGTAGGCGAATGGATCGGTAGGTCCTCCAGCAGGCTGCGCATGGCTTCAGTCAGGGCGTGCCCATGCCCGGATTCGTCGCAGGTCGTCCAAATTATGCGGATTCCTTCATCCTCGGGCAGTGGAAGACGATCCTCTTCGGTCGGGACTTCGATCACTGCCACCCCCTCTCCCTGCCAGTGGTCGCGGATCAGGCTGTCCATTATGGCGGCGATGGCTGGTACCGCCGTCTCGTCGCCCACTAGGAGGAGATGTCTGGATTGCCCTGGATGAAAGTCCATACCTGCGACCGGTCCTCCGGCCTGTGCATTCGGGCCGATGATGATGGCCTGGTCGCCAGGCCTTGCAACCTCTGCGAAGGCTCCAGCCGGTCCGGCATGATCGTGGATGACGAAGTCCACATCGATTTGCTCGCTCTCGGGTCTGACCTTGCGAACCGTATAGGTGCGCAGGGGATTGCGGCGCTCTGCGGGCAGGGTCCTCCACTTTCGGTACCAAGCAAGTGGATCTTCAGGGGTCGCCTCGAAGAAGGAAGAGGGCGGCACGGATCCGTCGGGGAGGGGCAGGAGGATTTTGATTCGCTCATCGTAGCCAGCGTCTGCAAAAATCTTCAGATTCGGTCCCTGGAAGACGATCCGCTTGAAGTGGGGCGAGAGCGTTTCCGCTCTGGCTACGGAGACGCGGAAGGGAATCAAAGGGACAGGCTGATTGTTGGCTTGGTGTTCCATGACTAGCTCTCTTTCGGTTGGTATTTATGGGTTGGCCTTGGTGTCGGGTTGTCGCTGTTCAGGTTGTAGCGGCTTGAGACTTTGTGGCTTGAGGCTTTGCGGTTTGGGACGTCGGGGTAAGCGATGTGGGGAGCGGAACGAGAGGTTTTACATCATTGGGTTGTTTGGTGTCGTTCTGCCGAGTCATCTCAGTGTACGTGTACATTACAAGCCCCGCCAGAGTGAGCTGCAAGACTATGGAGGGGAGCAGGTGTCATCAGTGGAGTGCCGGTGGACCCATCCTTCACCACGGTGGACGCGATGTCGAACACCTCCGTGACCAGGTTCTCGGTCATGACCTCGTCGGGAGCGCCCAGGGCGACCCTCCTGCCATCCTTGATGGCCAGGATCCAATCCGAGTATCTGGCGGCCATGTTCAGGTCGTGGAGAACCATGACCACCGTGACGCCCTCCTGCCTGTTCAGGGTGCTCAGCAGGTCAAGCACCTCAAGTTGGTAGGCGATGTCGAGATACGTGGTCGGCTCGTCAAGAAGGAGTATGTCGGTCTGCTGGGCGAGGGTCAGGGCAATCCAGGCGCGCTGGCGCTGGCCTCCGGACAGGCGGTCGATTGGACACCCCGCCATATCGGTCAGTCCGGTCAGGGCAAGGGCCCGTTCCACCGCCTTTTCATCCTTGGTCGTCCACCGTTCTACGAAGTGGTGGTGGGGGTATCGGCCGCGAGCGACCAGGTCGGCGATGGTGATGCCGGCGGGGGCTGACGGGTTCTGTGGCAACAGCCCCAGAATCGTTGCAACCTTGCGAGTGGGGATGCTGGTGATGGGCTCTCCATCCAGCATGACGGCCCCCGAGGCCGGTTTCAGTATCCTGGCCATGGCCTTGAGGAAGGTTGATTTTCCGCACCCGTTGGGTCCGATGATGGACCCCATCGTGTGTGGGGGTACATCCAGACTCAGGTCCTCGATGACCGTACGCCCGCCATAGGTGAGACGAAGGTGCGAGGCGGTCAGCCTATGCGCGCTGCTCCAGGAGTCGTGTGCCGGGGATGACGTCATGATGTTCAGAGCTCCTGTCTGCGGGTCATGAGGACCATGATCAGGATGAGGACGGGGCCGCCCACAATGCTGGTGATGATGCCGACCGGCACCTGGGTTGTGGGCAGATGTTGGGCGACGATGTCCGACCCCAGAACCAGGCAACCTCCCACCAGGCCCGACTGGATAAGGGCCGATGTTCCCCGACCAACCAGGACTGTGGCGATGGGGCCGGAGAGGAACGAAACAAAGGAGATGGGACCGGTGGTCGCCGTTGCGACGGCCAGGAGCAGCACACCCACGATGATCACCTCGAACTGGACACGGCTTACCCTGACTCCCAGTCCGGCGGCCATCTCCGGTCCCAGCTGCAGTGTGCTGACATTCCTGTCGAGTGCCAGCAGGAGCATGGCGCCGACCAGGGTTGTTGTTGCCAGTATGGGTAGATCGGACCACTGGGCATCGGCCAGGCTGCCCGTCAACCATCGGGTAGCTGTCTGGATGTCCCATTGGTTGCTGCGAATCATCAGCCAGGAACCCAGAGCATTGAACCCTGCGGCCACTCCGATTCCGATCAGTATCAGCCGGGTCGGGTCGAACGAACCGCGCCAGGCCAGGGCCATGACCAGGAGGGCTGTCATGAGACCACCCACGACCGCCAGGCAGGCCAGAGGCATGCCCGACAGGCCCAATACGACAATGCCGAAGATGGCGGCCGTGTTGGCTCCGGCCGTGATGCCGATGATATCCGGGCTGGCCATCATGTTGCGCAGGAGATGCTGGAAACCAATCCCGGCCATACCGAATGCGATGCCGGCGACGCAGCCGATCAGCGCCCTGGGCATACGGAGTTGGAGAATCACGAACCTGGTCCCCTCGTCCCCCTGCCCCAGGAGTGCTCCAATCAGGTCGTTCATGGAGTATGTGCGGTGTCCCAGAACCAGGTCGGACAGCGCGAGAGCAACCAGGAGTACCACAAGCAGGATGGTGACCGCCAGTGAACGAACGGTATGGGTCCGTCGTATCCGTTGCAGGTCGGTCATCGCATCGTGCCTACGCGAATCATAGAGGGAACAAGCATCCATGCCTATACCTCCGCCGTTCTTCTGCGCCCGGCCAGAATCACGAATACGGGAGCCCCAATCAGTGCCGTGACGATGCCGACCTCTACATCGGATGGACGGGTGATTATCCTGCCCACCACGTCGGCGCCAACCACCAGAAGGGGGCCGATGAGGATGCTCAGAGCCATGATTCGTCTGTAGTCGGGTCCTATGAGCAGTCGTGCCATATGGGGGACGACCAATCCGACGAAGCCAATCGGACCCGCCAGTGCCGTACAGGAGGCGCAGAGGAGTATCGCCGCAAGCCAGGTCAGGCTGCGGACACGTCCGACGTGCATACCCAGTCCTTCGGCCATTTGGTCACCCAGGGTCAAGGCGTTGATTCCGGGTGTCAGACAGAAGGCGAGTATCAGGCCAAGGGCGAGAAGAGGCAGGACCGGCATCATGAGATAGAACCGGGCGCCGGAGATTCCGCCCACCTGCCAGAAGCGATATGAGCTGATGACATTGATGCGCGGCAGAAGGATGGCGGAGGTAAGAGACCCCAGTACCGAACTGATCACGACGCCGGCCAGGGTCAGTCGCAGCGGCGATGGGCCGGATGGACCCAGGGAGCCTATGGCCCAGACGACCAGTGCGGTCGTCGCACTGCCCAGCAGCCCCACCCAGACATACTGGGCCGGGGTCGATAGGGAGAAGAAGGCTATGGAGCAGACGATCGCCAGGGCCGCCCCCGTATTGAACCCCAGAATCGACGGGTCCGCCAGTGGATTGCGAGATATGCCCTGCATCAGGGTCCCGGCCACCCCGAGCCCGGCACCGACCAGGAGGCCGAGGACGGTGCGGGGAATTCTCAGGCGGATGGCCGAGACCGCGATGTCATCCGAGGTGGCGGACAGGGCGTGGAGGATGTCGGAAGAGCTGACGGAGCGGGAGCCGAAAACCAGGGACAGGGCGCAGACCATGATCAGGCAGACCGCCAGAATCAGCCCGGACAGGACCATGGGTCCGTTTCCGTTGCGATGCGTGGCTGCCCGCCGGGTGCCTGGGCGCGGAGTCACTCCCGACCGCATGTATGCGCCACCTCCCCCTCTTTCATCCCCTCACCTGCGGCCTGATCAGACCTTGGCGGCAGCCTCGCCCAGAAGTTGGGCGTAGGTGTCGGTCGTCTTCTGGATGGACAGGGCCGAGGGGTCAAGGGCATTGGCCATCTCGCCGTCACTGTCGATGACCACGACGGATCCGCGCTCAACTGCGGGAATCTTGGAGAGGAGAGGGTCCTTGCGCATCGCTTCAAGCAGGTCCGGGGTGCCGTAGGTAACGATGATGTCGACATCCTTGTACCTGTCGGCATGCTCGGAGGAGATCTCCTTGTAGAAGTTCTTGGTGCCCTTGGAGTCCTCCTTGATGGACTCCGGTGTTTCCATACCGAGGTCGTTCAGGAACTGAGGTCGGGCGTCGGAGGTGGTGTAGACGCTGAACTTAGAGAGCTTGGAAGCATCGAAGTACATCACTGCCGCGGTCTTGCCCTTGATGGCCGGTTGGGTCTCTCCGGCCTTTGAGATGCGCTCCTCCAGGTCGGATATCAGCTGCTTGCCCTTTTCGGGTTCTCCGATGGCCTTGGCTGTCGACGTGATGACCTTGCGCCAGGGGTCGCCCCAGGCAACCTCCTGATAGGCGATGGTCGGCGCAATCTTGCTCAAGGTGTCATACTGCTTCTTGGTCATGCCGGAGAGCAGGCCGATGATTAGATCGGGCTTGGACGCGGCGATGGCCTCGACATCGATGCCGTCCGATTCGTCATGCAGCTTGGGCATATCCGCCTTGGCCACATGCATCTCATCCAGGGCATCCTTGGTCCAGGTCAGATACCCTCCATCCACGGTCTTGCCGAAGGAGTTCTTCTGGATGCTGACCGGCACGACCCCCAAGGCGATGAGGTTGTCGGGAGTAGCCCATCCGACGGTGGCGATGCGCTTGGGCTTGGAAGGGATCGAGGTGGTGCCGTAAACATGATCGATCTTGACGGGGAAGGGGCCTTGCCCTTCCGAGGCCTTTGACTGGCTGGATGGGTTTGCCTGCGGGTCCGATCCGCAGGCGCCCAGGAAGAGGAGGGCGCTTGCCAGTACCAGGATTACTGCGATAGTGCGCTTGAATCGAGCGAGGGAAGGGAGTGGTCGAATGTGCATGTGGTTCCTTTGATCGTGCTGTCGAATTGGCATGGTGCACCAGAGCCAGACACAAGATGTAGCATTGGCGCGACGGGAAGAAAAGAGTTGATTTCCCTGGCCGCATGTGTTAATTAGCGCGCTGCGAAATCGAGGAGATGGCAAGGAAAAGACGAGGGTTGGCTCAGATCGGCACCTTTATAGCCTTTGTCGAAACCATCTAGCAAAACCTTTGCTTTGCTGGCCTCTTGCTCTGCCGGCTTGCCGCGGATCCTGTCGGATGTCAAGGTTCGGCAGACGTAGGGTTCTGACTGTTCCAGGTCTCTCAGACCTTCACCCTTCACAGTGCCTTCCTAGGATTGCAACAGGGCTCTGCTCGCTCCTTTATCTTTCTTTATTTTCGGTCTTTAGTCTGGCTCCTGCCACACGGAAATGAATAGGAGCTGACCATGCGTTACATATTGCGGACCGAGGGGCTGACCAAGGTTTTCGGCCACGGACAGCGGGCCGTCGACCAGGTGTCCCTGCATGTCCCCGAGGGCGGAGTCTACGGGCTCTTGGGGCCAAATGGGGCTGGCAAATCCACTACCTTAAAGATGGTCACAGGCATGCTGCACCCCACTGGCGGATCCATGATTCTGAATGGGCACCCCTGGTCGCGCCGGGACCTCTACGACATCGGCGCCCTGATCGAGCAGCCGCCCGTCTACCCCAACCTGACGGCCCGTCAGAACCTCAAGGTGCGCACAACCCTCTTCGGCCTGCCTGATGAGCGGATCGACCAGGCGCTCTCCATTGCCGGGCTGAGCGATACGGGTTCCAAGAAGGCTGGACAGTTTTCCATGGGCATGAAGCAGCGCCTGGGGATAGCGAACGCCATTCTGACCAAACCTCGTCTGCTGATCCTGGACGAGCCCACCAACGGGTTGGATCCGCTGGGCATCGAGGAGCTGAGGGGGATGATCCGCAGCTTTCCGCAGCAGGGGATGAGCGTGATCGTCTCCAGCCATATCCTCTCCGAGGTGTCAATCCTGGCGGATCATATCGGCATCATCGCTGACGGTCGCCTGGCTTATGAGAATGAACTGCACGCCGGGGAGGACCTGGAGGGGCTATTCATGGACGTGCTCAGGAGGTCACGATGAGCAGCGGGAATGCCAGCGAACTCATCCAGCAGAATACGGCTGAAGAAGTCGGAACCAGGGGCAACGGCATCCCCTTCGGCAGGATCCTGGCAGCGGAGATCATGAAGGGCCGGTCGGCAGCACCCAGACGGATGGCCCTGGCTTTTCCCCTGGTGCTCATTGTCATCGTGGCTTGCTTCGCATTCGGACTGCACGCCTGGTTGCCCTCCTGGGTCAACTACTGGTATGTCCTGCTCCTTCCGGCCATGACCGCCCTGATAAGCGTCGCCGTGGCCAACATCGACGGAAAGCAGCGGTGGAGAACGACCCTGTCCCTGCCTGCCGCGCCCGTTATGGTCTGGTGGGCCAAGATCGTCTACTGCCTGCTTCTGGTCGGCCTCGCCACCCTGCTGGCTCTGGGCCTTTCGGCACTCATAGTCGCCGTTTCCGGGGTTCAGGGCCCCTCCCTGGTCGATTTTGTAGTCAGCGCCCTGATGCTGGTTCTGGCCTGCTCCTGGATGATACCGGCGGGACTTGCCCTGACCGCCCGGTTCGGCGTTCTGATCGGGTTCGGCCTGCCTCACATGGTGGACCTGCTGGTCTCAATCATCTTCTGGGGAAGCCAACGGCTATGGCCCTTCCTGCCGCCCGCCGCCATGATCAACCTGCCGGTGCCCTTCATGAAGGTCATGCCTGATGGCGTGCCCCTGGAGACCGAGGACAACAGCCCGATCAAGGCTGCGCTGTCTGTCTTCGGTGGGCAAAGCCTGACGGCCTTGGTGGCCTGTCTGGTCTGGTTCCTGCTCCTGTCCGTCCTGACGGGCATCTGGTTCTCGCGGAAGGAGACCAACTGACATGGCTGGGATGACAGTCGGCCGGGTCGTGGCCTCGGAAGTCGTGAGATTGCATGGATCTGTGCTTATCGCCATCCATGTCGTCTGCGGGTTGGCGGCAGGACTCGTCTGCGGTGCCTACTTCGCCGCAGCCCCCTATGATCCCGGGTTGGAGACCGATGCCTTCTTTCAGGTTCTGGGTGCCTTCATGCCCCTGATGGCCGCCATCGTCGTTGCCATAAACATCGAAACCGAGCGTGAGGCCGGCGACATGGCCAACCTTCTGGGGATTCCCAGCCGCCGTCTGGGTCTGGCGGCCAAGGTCCTGGTGCTCTGGCTTCTGGGTCTGCTGGCACTGGCCCTGGCGGCTCTGGCCTTCTGCCTGCCCATGGTTCTGGCTGGCGGACTGGGTGCACCAATCTCGGCCGTCGCGCTCGCCACCGTGGGCATGGCAGGTGGTTCCCTCTGCCTCTACCTTTTCTCTATCGCCCTAGCCCTGAGCTTCGGCCGGAACGCGACCATCGCCATTGGTGTCCTCGGCACCGGAGTATCCATCAGTTCCCTTGGTGGCCTCTTCAACGGCCTGTACAGCCGTACCCTGTCCGGCGCCGCCAGCACTCTTGGGATCAGCCAGTGGATACCCTTTACCTGGCCTACCAGGTTCGGCTCCCTGGGAATCGAACAGGCCCTGGCCTTGACCATGCCGGGAGGGGAGGGTCTGCGTGCTTCAATCAGCGTGACGGCTGTGGATAATCTGGTTCCCTGTCTGGTCCTCACCCTGACCTTGGGCCTGGCCCTCCTGCTCTGGATCGGCAGGTTCGAGGATCGGCGCAAGGTCAGCGATTAGACTGGATTGCAGGGCATCCGGTTCGTAAGGAATCTGTCCTGCAAGAAAATCGTCCTGCAGGAAATCAAGCTTGCAAGAATCCTGGCCTGCAAAGGTTCATTCTCAAACGCTGCTGGGCCGGGTCGCCAAGCGCAGAAAAGGAGCCAATCGTGGCTGACATGCACGCCGAAGGTTCCCGTGGGGACGATCGGCATCGGGCTTCCATCCTGGTGGTGGACGACGATCCAAGGATCACCACCCTGCTGATGGCTGCCCTGTCCAAGGACGGCTATGCCGTGACCGTGGTCAACGAGTCGCGGAAAGTTGTAAGCATGGACCTGTCCTCGGTCGACCTGATTCTCTGCGATGTCATGATGCCCCACATGGACGGCTTTGCCCTCCTGGCTGCCATCAGGGAACGGGTGTCCTGTCCGATCATCTTCCTGACGGCCAAGACCGACGAGGACAGTGCGGTCCTGGCCTATGGCCTGGGGGCTGACGATTACATACGCAAGCCTTTCGGCATTGCCGAGCTCCGAGCCAAGGTCAGGGCGAGGCTGTCCCAGGGCAGTCGGCGTGGGCGTCCGCTCCTGCGTTTCGGCTCCTTGGACATGGATCTTCAGGCGCGGCAGATCAGGGTGGACGGGCGCAACGCCAATCTGACGGATGCGGAATACCGCATATGCGCACTGCTGGCCGAACATCCAGGGCGGGCCTACGCGCCCATGCAGATATGGGAGGCCTGCTTGGCCGCTGAGGATGACCCGGCCGCTGAGGATACGGACAGCGATGCCACGGCTGCGGTCAGAGTCCATCTGAGCAATGCCCGGCGCAAGCTCAAGGCCCTGGGGGTGGACCCCATCAGGACCATCTGGTCGGTGGGTTACCAATGGGCGGCCTGACCGACGGCGTGCCCGAAGCGCCGGGGGAGCAGAACCCCGACGGCAAGGGCCGGCCAAGCCGCAAGGGAATGCCCATCGTTCTGCTGATCATCAGATACTTTCTCTACGTGCTGCTGATTCTGGCTCTGCTGTTCGCCGGTATGTATATGGTCTGGATAAACCTGGGGACCAGGGGTGACTTCTTCTGGGCCAACTATGGCGAACAGCATCTGGAGGAGGTGGGGCACTCCATCGGCCGTTCGACTGCTATTGACGAATCCATGATTCCCGCTGCTTACTGGTACCGAACCTATGACCATCAGGTGCATCCCACGGGGGGAGATATGAAGGGCGGCATGGCCAGCGAAGCCGACCAGCTGGCGGCCGACCACTGGGAGCACAGGGCATCCATGCCATCGGAAGAGCGGGAGAAGAAGACGGGACGGCCTCTCGCCACTCGTGCAAGGCCGAATGCGACCTACCTCGTCTATGCCACAGCCGATGGGCGGCCATGCGTCCTGGCCTATCGGATCCAGCCGCAGTGGGTATCGAGGCAGGCCCGGGACCGCTATCCCAATCCCCAGAATCTTCTGCTGGTGTCTTGCGGGGCGGTCCTGCTGATCACCCTCCTGCTGATCGGGTTGCGGGCGGCCCATGTCATATCGTCCAAGCTCAAGGTTTTCAACCAGGTGGCTGACGACATAGGGCGGCAGGATCTTGACGCATCCCTGCCCCGCAGCAACGTGCTGGAGATCAACCGGGTGCTGGGGTCCTTCGATAGGATGCGCGCCACGTTGAAGGAATCCCTGGAGAAGACCTGGATGGCCCAGGAGTCCCAGCGTCGGCAGGTGGCGGCCCTGGCACACGACCTGAAGACGCCGCTGACCATCATGCGAGGCAATGCAGACCTGCTGGGGGAGACCGGGCTCAGCCGGGAGCAGCAGTCCTACCTGGACTCCATCGAGGATGCCATCCGTGAGATGGCTGACTATGCGCAAGCCATCAGCCAGGGTTCCGTGGGCACGGCTTCAGGGCGATCCGGGGTCATGGCGGTTGCTTTGAAAGATGCGGTCAACAACCAGGCCCAAGGCTACCTGAATGCCCGGAGTCTGCGGCTTGAGCGGGATGACCGTCTAGGTTCCGACACCGGTCAGGTTTCCGGTGACGCGGCTGACCTTACCCGAGCGATCATGAACATCATCGCCAACGCGGCCGACTACTCGCCGGACCATGGCTTGGTGACGCTGACCTGGAGGCTGGAGGGTGGTCAGGAGGGCGGGCGAGCCTTAGTGGTGACGGTGCGTGACCGGGGTCCAGGTTTCAGCAGCCGGGCTCTGGCCCATGCCACGGAATGGCTCTATCAGGCTGACAGCAGTCGGCACGGCTCCAGCGGTCACCATGGCATCGGCCTGGCTGCAGCGCGGTCGACTGTGGAAAGTGCAGGAGGCCGCCTAATCCTCGCCAATGCAGCCAGTGGCGATGGCGCAGCAGTCACTGTATTTTTGCCAGTGCAGTGAATTCAGCGGAGCTGATACCGGTCACAGCAAACTCGGTGTCCAGTTAAGAATTGCACAGTGGTAAAGATTAGCAAATAGTGTTAATCGTGGGCCAATAATTATGAAAACATCAATTGTTTAGCAATCGCTTTAGTAATTGATTACTAAAGTTCACCATTCTTTGGCAGATCTGTATGTTACAGATAACAGAAAGTATCAATCTGTAGGGATCTGCATGTAAAAATCAGATGACGCTGAACAGAGCGATCTGTCGCTGGAGTAGGCGATAATAGCACAGGGAAAAAGAAATGAATCCCGAGGTCAAACATATTCTATAGCGAAAGCCTGATCGACGGCAAAACGGTGGTTTCGGCTTGCATCAACGGCAGACACATAGGCGAAGAGGCCTGTCTACTGCAAGACAGCAGGCATCAGCGCAGGCAGTCATACCCGATCGGAGATGCCGATGCCCGTATGACGCCTACGCAGCTGTATGAAATTGAAACTATTTGAGATGACCGGAGGAGCCTCGAGATCGTCGTCAGGGCCTGGCATGAAAATACCGTAATACGGTTCAAAACGCACGGCCGACATGGAATATAGGTGCCGTATCCTCTTCTTTCTTTTTGTATCATCCTATCTGGTATGAGAAGCTCAGAGCGTACGTCATGTATCAGCCCACGCCCACTCGTTTAGGCTATTAACCAGCGGTCTGATGCCCGGTCCGGCTCCTTAAGCCCGTAGGCGATCAACATCGTCGTGATCATATAGTCATCAAAAAACAGATAGCTGATTGACTGTGCGGAACAGCGAGGGTCATGTCTTGACAATGAGCAATTCCAAGATTTATTCCCGCGTGCCCTGTGTAAGGTTCACGTGCTGTACTCCCAGCTAAACTTTACTGCTAGATATCCCGTGGTCAGTCTAGTAATGACTGCATATCATGCTGGAAACCAAGCAGCCAATAAATGTCATTAAAGATATCTTTAGAGGGCAAGACGATAGTTTGAATCGTCTGTTCCTTTGTTGAGGTGAGAACCTTGCTGCCGGTGGATCGTATTTTCCGCGCATATTTATATATAGCCAAATTATTCACATTGGTATCAAGTTTATTAACAGCAATACATATAGGAGAGTAGGATTGGCAGACAATATTTTCCAAAGGAAACCATTGATAGTTCTATTGGCCAAAACCATGATTCTATTTGACGAAGCGATTGATTGTATTCTCTGTGCCGCCATGACTATTGTCTGCTCCGGGGAATTGGCATGAATGACTTGTGCGACGAGCTCCTCGTTTTTAGCGTCTAAATGGTACGTTGTTTCGTCAAGCAGCATGATCGGCCGCCTTATGGACAACAGCCTTGCCAGGGCCAAGCGATAGCGTTCACCGCTACTCAGCAATACACCGCGTTGCCTACTGGGGTATCCAATCCATCGAAGGTGTCTCTCACTTTGGCGTGAGGTTCACCTTATTTAAGGCATTCCAGCAGCCTTCATCGGATACGCCGTTCTTGTTCATCGCCAAATTCGTTCTGGAAGAACCGGAATATATGGGGGCATCTTGTTCTACATAGCCGATCAGAGAACGTACATAAGAGGAGCTGAGAGTTGAAATATCAATGCCATTAAAGAGAACATGGCCATGATTTGGCTTATAGAATACCTTTATAAGGGCCAGCATGGTTGATTTGCCCGCTTCGGATGGTCCGACTATCGCGTAGACGACGCCGCCTTTCATATGCACACCCGCTTCATTCAGTTGGAGCCCGCCACGATTGTTCCGTGCGTCATCATACGGAATATCAGCATGGTCAAGATCGATGTCAATCTGATCGGAGTTGGTGACCTTCCTTTGGACCCTACTGGATACTGCTCATGCTGATGTCGCATCTTCGGTCGGCATTCTCATTATCGCTTGAATGCTGGAGTTCGCGCCCAACGCTCTGAACAGTCTGCTATATGTCGAAGAAAGTGTCGCCATAGGCGTGGGCATCATTTCTAGGTACATAGAAAAGTTACCAGTTGCTGAACAGTCATCACTCCTTTGGCCACTTGGAAAGCGCCGATTCCCGATACAACCATCAGGCACAACTGCATTAAGGCCATTCCTGATGGCCATATCAGTGACTGCTTCTTTGAAATTAGACGACCGGATGTGCACGCTTGCCTGGCTTCTCGCCGATTTTATTGGTCTCACGCTCCGTGGCGTCGAAAACCCTGATCCTTTTCAAACTCATCAAAGCATCAGTGGCTGCAGACGTCATATCTCCTATGGCCGTTTGAGCCCCTCTGGAGCAGTCTCGTAATTTTCCGGATAAGACTACCAGTAAACCGACAGTAACAAGACAGGTCGAAAGAGAGATAACGAACATGACGGGACTGATTATGACCATTCCCACACACGCGCCTATGAACACCAGTAAAGTGCCAAACACTTCTGGCAATTATCGGTCAGCAATCGCTTCAGTTCATTTGTATCAGATGAAATAATAGAAATTACGTTGCCTGTATGCGACTGGTCCAGATCTTTGAACGGCAAATGCAGAATATGCATTACTAGAGACCGTCTCATATCGTTCAACAGCAGGTAAGCGTCAAAAGAAGTGATTGCTGCGCCGGACAGAAACACTCCTGCCAACGCTATTAGAGGGGCACTGCGGATCGCATGTTATGCTGCACGCGTCCAAGAATGACATTGACAAGCTGTGGCTGAGCCAGATTTAAGAGGGCGCTCGCTATACTTAGCAGACTAACCGTGAATAAAACACCCTTATGGATTTCAAAAGGCGGGGCACGTCTATCAAAGATGCGGTTTTCTCATTACTATTCCGCTTGTGTGGCGACATTTTCGTCCTTTGTTGGGGGTGGTTACTCACCGACTGCACGTGATATGACCCTCACAGAATCCTCGGAACGCGCGCACAGCGCCTGCACGCCTGTGACGAGGGCGCCTACGACAATAGCGAGGAGTGCGATGACCGCCCAATATCCCCATTGAACGCTTATCTTTGCGCTTCCCAGATATCGTTGCAGCATGAAGGCGGTGCCGCAGGTGCTGAGCAGTGTGATGACGAAGGCGAGCAGCACCGAGGTGACCATCGAAATGAGACCATCGAGGGCTCCCAAAATGCGCAACTGTCCGGTACTGGCACCGGATACGTATGTCAGCGCCAGATCCAGGCGTCGCCCTCGTGCGGTGATCATCAGTCCGGAGATTGCGCCCACCAAAGCGATGATGAGCGCAGGGCCGAGCATGGCCATCAGGTTCGTCAGCATGTGTGGGTTCACGTTCATGGAATGGCCGTTACTGGCGAAATTCTTGAGGCTGTCGGTCAGCGTATGCAACACACCAGAGAAAGTCATGAGCAACGACAAGCCGGCCGTCATGGGAATGATGGTCGCGTTCTGTCGTTGGATCCTCCCGACGGCCTGCTGCCTGGCGAGTTTCCAGGTGCTGAACGGCAGGGGGAGAAGATGCGTCCATCCTTTGGTGAACCAGTGCATGACATAGGGAGCCAGAACAGCCAATGCGAAGATCAGGAGGAACATGCCTCCCATGGAGAACCCAATGAATCCTGTCACTCTGGACTCTATGGGATTCCTGCCGGAAATGTGCGTGGCGAGCTCGCCAGAGTCTATCTTGCGTGTAGCTGTCCCCGGGATGATGAGCGCGCATATCGCTCCCACGAGCAACGATGCGCCTAGCAGAACACGGAATGCGTTCACTTGTCTCGGCGGGTTTTGTGACTGCCGAAGCGCCTCTATCGGCCTGATCTTGGATAGTGTGCGCACGGTCAGCACTGTGCCTGCAAGGACGGCGACTCCGGCAATGGCCAACCCAGTGCCGATGGATGCCAGCAGCTGGGTTGCTTGATACGTCAGTTTCAGCTCGAATGCTCTGGCCAGGAGGTCGAACAGATATGGTGCTGCCAGCGGCGTCAGGAGGGATGACGCTACTGCTGCCAAGATGAATAGGACGATGATGATAGCCAGATTCCCGAAGAGCAGCTGCCAAGGCGTGGCGCCTTGAAGGACCAGCAATGCTAGTTGGTGCCGACGCTGGTTCAGAGCGGCGGTCACGACCCACAGCATTACGAACACGGCTATGACCACGCTGAACAGCATTGCTGGGCCGGAAAGGTTGGCGCCTAGCCCGGCATCCGGTCCGTGGTAAGCGGCATCAATAGCCCTGCGCGCGGCGACAATAGTGCACACAGCGGTCTGGGAAACGATTAGTGACAGCCATACGCCTGCCCATACGGCCGGGGCTGCTTTCAGATCAGAGAGTGCGCCCCTCATATACCGGCCCCGCTCTCCGCATCGGCGTTCAGCACGTGGCCATCACGGACCTCAACGATCTGGTCGCACTGTCCGGCTACCTCTCCACTGTGGGTCACTATTACTACGGTCCTGCCCGCATCCATAGCCAGACTTTTGAACACCTGCATGACCTTGGCGCCAGATTCCTGATCCAAGGCTCCAGTCGGCTCGTCGGCGAAAATGATATCTGCATCGGAGAGTAGCACTCGTGCAAGCGCGACACGTTGCTGCTCTCCGCCTGAGAGCATCGTCACGCTCCTTTTTTTCTCGTTTGCCAATCCGAAGTACCGCAACATCTCATCCGCTTTTTGCTTGGGGAGTCGACGGCCGCGCAGGGTGAATGGCAGCGCGAGGTTCTCCTCCACCGTCATGCTCGTGATCAGGTTGTAGGACTGAAACACGAATCCCAGATGCCGACGCCGAAACCGAGTGAGCGCGGACGCTCGCATATGCGTGATGTCATGCCCTAGAAGGGAGATGCTTCCGGATGTCGCACGTTCCAATCCCGAAAGGCAGTACAGCAAGGTGGACTTTCCGCTGCCTGAGGGGCCGACAATCCCCGTGATTCTTCCGGGCTCAGCATGGAAGTCGACATGGTCGAGGATGGTGATCGAATCATCCTTCCTCGGAGTCACCGTCATCGTCAATCCATTTGAACTCACTGAAGCACCACTCATCACCGTTCTCCCATCATCGCCGTTCTCGCGACTTATAAATCTTCATCAGAATAATGCTATGGATGCCATACAAGGATGGCACCCATAGACTTACATGACTGTTGTCCTTGCCATCATCAAGGCAAAAATGACAGCCCATGCCATTTTGGTGAATACGTCATCGCAGTGGCATATTTTTGTGGATTAGCTGCAGGTCCATCAACTCCAGATATTATCATGCCCACCGCCGTGGCATGCAAATATGCTGACGCCGCTATGATGAGCGGCTTCATCATTCATGGCGATATTACTATTCTGCAGATCGATAATGTTGTGCATTTTGTCCGTCTCTCTCCTCTCTTTCTCGTGTTTAGTGCTATTTCCAATGGTGTCTCCACTGAAAGGATCGTTAGGGCAGACGGCTGGCAAGAACTACCATGGTTGGCCTATAAGACTATTTACTGCTCAGATAACGCCAGCTGAGCCTGTCGAATAATCACAAGAGGGTCTTAAATAGGATTCTCAGGGCAGATAAGGGTTTTTATGCCAGATGAGCCCAAATTGATTAAAGCTTTTCTAATGAAGATCTAGTATTTTTGGGGGGGGGATTCGGCAACTAGGGCGCTGCCAAGTTAAGTGCAGCAAAGATACCGTCTCTGTCATGAGACAGGCCTGAGAATGCATACTGAAGCAAAGGCCTTGACGACTTCGGCCGTGTTTATGTATATTATTGGTTCAACTTGGCAAGCATCCACGCAGCGTTTTGGTCTGGCCGCCTCTGATTTCTTCCAACGGGCCTCTGAAGCGTTGACTACTCCGTGGCATAAGCAGGAGAGTGGCATGACTGGGTTGACCAGCGATCCCAAGCATGAGCAATCGACAGATACCGGCGTGATCCCGACTGCAGGGCAGGGCCATGAGCAGAGGCGCAGAGTGAATGGCCCCGTCCTCAAGGACCCTTCTATAGTAGGTGTCGATCAGGTTGCCCTTGCCCTGAATGTGGACCCCGACCGGGGCCTGGATGAGGCCGAGGCGGCGCGTCGGCTGGACAGGTTCGGTCCTAATGAGCTGGCTGGAGCGCCTCCCGTTCCTGCATGGAGGAAATTCCTTCAACAGTTCAAGGACCCCTTGGTCTATCTGCTTCTGGCAGCCACGGCCATTTCGTTGGTGGCCTGGGTGGTGGAACGCTCACATCCGGCATCAGGAGGCGGGGAGCCCCTGCCCTTTGATGCCATCGTCATCATGATCATCCTCATCCTTAATGCCGCCCTGGGGTACGCTCAGGAGGCTAAGGCCGAGCGGGCTGTGGATGCTCTGGCGAGCATGACGGCCCCGCACGCCTCGGTGCTGCGAGGCGGCCGGGTGGTCAGCCTGGAGACCAGCAGGATCGTGCCTGGTGATGTAGTAGTCCTGGCTGAAGGCGATTCGGTCGGCGCCGACGGAAGACTGTTCCAGGCCGCGGGTCTGCGCGTGGCCGAGGCATCGCTGACCGGCGAGTCGCTGCCGGTGGGCAAGCGGCCCGGTCGGCTTGACCAGCCCAAGGCTCTGGGTGACAGAACCAACATGGTCTTCAACGGCACCGCAGTGACCCAGGGGAACGGGCGCATGATCGTCACCTCTACTGGTATGGACACCCAGGTCGGGAAGATCGCCGACATGCTGGCTGATACCCAGGAGGAACCCACGCCCCTACAGAAGGAGATGGCCCGCGTCTCCAAGCTCCTCGGACTGGCCGTCTGCTTGATTGCCGCCCTGGTTTTGGCTGCTTTGGCCCTGATGGAAGGCTTTCAGACAACCCAGGATCTGATTGATTCCCTGCTCATGGCCGTATCCCTGGCCGTAGCTGCTGTGCCGGAGGGGCTGACGGCCATCCTGACTGTGGTTCTCGCCCTGGGCGTGCAGCGCATGGCCAAGCACCATGCCATCGTCAAGAAGCTCAGCTCTGTTGAGACGCTGGGATCGGCATCAGTCATCTGCTCCGACAAGACAGGGACTCTTACACGCAATGAAATGACCGTTGAACGGGTGGTCGTCCCCTCGGGGCAGGTCAGGCTCACTGGCACCGGGTACGCTCCGGAGGGAACCATGCAGCCGGTCGAGGCCAGTGGGTCAGATGATCAACAACTGACAGATACCATTGGTTCATCTCTGGCTGAGGCAGTGGAAGAGACCCTGATGGTCGGGGCCATCGCCAACGACGGAGACCTGCATTGGCAGCCGGTCGAGGCCGAACCTGATTCCCAGACCCAGTCTGGATCCGGGCAGGGTCACTGGCAGAGCGTCGGCGATCCCACGGAGGTCTCTCTGATTGTCGCCGCTCGCAAAGTCGGCGCTGATGCCAAGGCTGACGGCTACCGTCGTCTGGCTGAGATTCCTTTCACGTCCGAGCGCAAGCTCATGTCGGTCCTGGCCGCTCCGCGTGACGGCAGCGAAGGGCAATCGCGCCTCTTCTGCAAGGGTGCTCCCGATGTGCTGCTCGGCCGGTGCGACCGGATTCTCGAAGACAGCCAGGTCAGGCCTATGACTAGCGCTGACCGGGAGAGGATACTCGCCCAAGTCAGCCATCTGTCCGGCGATGCCTACAGGACTCTGGGACAGGCTTTCCGGCCTGTATCCGGTCAGGAACTGTCGTCCCTGACCGAAGATGACGAGGGGGAGAGGCCGTCAAGCACGATTGGGACAGGCCAGACGGACCGTTTGTCTAAGGAGACTCAGCGTGCTTCCGCAGTTCTCCTGTCTGCGGACAAGGTATTCCAGGAGAGCGCCCATTTGGAAAGCGATTTGATCTGGGCGGGCATGGTCGGCATCATCGATCCGCCTCGGACTGAGGTACGCCAGGCTGTGGCTCAGGCTCACAGTGCCGGCATCAGAACGATCATGATCACTGGCGACCATCCATTCACTGCGGCCAGGATCGCGGGTGACCTGGGCATCACCGAGCCCGGCGGCCCCGCCTGCACCGGCGAGCAGCTGGATGCCATGGACGCGGACCAGCTTCGGGAGACCACCTCCAAGGTCTCCGTCTACGCTCGCGTGGCCCCCGAGCACAAGCTGAAGATCGTCGAATCGCTTCAGGACCAGGGCAAGGTCGTGGCCATGACCGGCGACGGCGTCAACGACGCCCCCGCTGTAAAGGCTGCGGACATAGGCGTGGCCATGGGCATCACCGGGACCGAGGTCACCAAGGAGTCGGCCAAGATGATTCTGGCGGACGACAATTTCGCCACCATCGTCCAGGCTGTACGAGAGGGCCGGGGCATATTCGACAACATCCGCAAGTTCCTGCGCTACCTGCTCAGCTCCAACATGGGCGAGGTTTTCACGGTCTTCGGGGGCGTGGTCTTTGCGGGTCTTCTGGGCATATCGCAGCCCGGCGTGGCGGGCGTGACCGTGCCGCTCCTGGCCACTCAGCTGCTCTGGATCAACCTTCTGACCGATGCGGCTCCCGCCCTGGCCATGGGAGTGGACCCGCAGAGCGACGATCTGATGGGCCGTCCGCCCCGGTCCATCGACGACCGGGTGATTGACCGGAACATGTGGGTCGACATCGTCTATATCGGCCTGGTCATGGCCCTGGTGACCCTGATTGGCATGGACATGCATTTGAGTGGCGGTCTCTTCACTGACAGGTCGGTCCAGGCGATCGGCCATGAGGCGCAGATGCGTGAGGCGCGGACCATGGGCTTCACGATCCTGGTCTTCGCCCAGCTGTTCAACGCGCTGGCCTCCCGCTCCTCCCGCAAGTCGGCCTTCCAGGGGCTCTTCGGCAACCCCTGGCTCTGGGGCGCCATCGGCGTCTCCATCCTGCTGCAGCTCCTGGTGATCTACGTGCCCTTCCTGGGCGAGGCCTTCGGCACCGTCCCCCTCCAGCCCCAGGCCTGGCTGGAGTGCATCGCCCTGGCCTCCCTGGTCTTAGTGGCCTCGGAGCTGCGCAAACTGTTCAACTGGGCGGTCAGACGGCTGCGGGCATAACCTGGCTTCTTCCTGATGCGGTGATTGGTCTGGACATTACCGCATCGGGATTGCCTCCTATGGCCTCATCTGTGGCTCGAACCTGTTCCTGCATCTGTCCCCGCTTATCCGCATACTGGCAAATATGGGGAACGATGAGCAACGGCATGCAATGGATGTTTTGTCGTATTGGTGCGCGGTTGAACTGTTCTCGCCGCAAAATTGGAGGGATAACCAGCTCATTGCTTTATCCTCCCCCCGCAGCGACGACCAAAGGGTAAGCATTTCTGAGCAGGAGCGACTTCCATGGAATGACATTCATGCTGATCTTCTCATCGGGCCGGTTGACAATGAGCATCGTTCCTATACAAACCTCTATAACGACCTGCAGAGCAGGAAAATATACCGATTGCAGACAGACATGAACGCCCGGCTGACCAAACCTTTCTCGTTTGCAGAAGATACTGAGAACTGGCTGCGGGCGCAGGCGGTCAGATCCGGACTCGACGAACAGACTATAACCGGTCTACTTGGGGAGATGAGCCAGTTATGGCTAGAGGTGGCTAAGCAGCCCGATCCTCTGCCGGCAGGTACTGAACTGACGGATTCCATGGTTTCGCGCCTGCTGCAGGTGGCGGGAAAGCTGTCAGCAACGGCCAATCGGCCTGGCTCAGCTTGTGCTGTTTACCGCAAGGACTATGACCGCCGATTTGCGCGTCGCCCCGTCCACCAGGCAGTGAAACCTGACGAGGATTCGGAGCAGCAAGAAGCGGTGGGACGACAAAATCGGTGGCTTAAGCATGAACGTTTTCGAATAGCAGTCGGGCTCTCCCAGCGTGTAGTCACGAATGCGCTGTTGAAGGCCGCCAAGCTTGTTCGAGAGCTCTCGCCAGCCGAGGAGACTGCTCAGGACGAGGTGTTGCAGGAGTTAGCGCATCGGCAGAACAGGCGCGCCGGCGGTCCTTCTACCGTGGCTTCCCTTATGGAGTTCTGCGTAGGGGATGATGGCTGTCTGGCCCCAAGATCGTTGACGCTCTCTCAATATGCCAAGGCGGTTTCCTGCCTGTTCAATCATGAAGGCTGGCCTGATTGCCCGGCTGGGTGGCCGCATATCGAAGTATTTGACGAGACGGAAAGGAAACTCAAATCCGAATTCAATCGTCTGGCTGGGGAAGACTCTGAAGACGGAGCAGATCCGGTCGGCAGATACGAGATCGAAAGCCTCATTGAACATGTAGCGGATCGGATGGGACTGGATGACCGCGCGGTGAGTAGATCTCCTCTTTTCGCTCGCGCTGACGGCTCACCACTGATCAGGGATTATGTCAATTGCCATCTGGAAGCCAGCTCAGAATCATTGAATGGCGAAATGATGGATTCCTTCTTCCTAGAAGATCTTGAAGACCTTTATCAAAATGGGACTGAAATATTTTCTGAACCGGTCAGGCAATATCTATCGGTTGGTCATCCTCGACGGTTCAATCTGCAGAAGGACCCTGAAGGGCATCTGGTCGGCGACCTCACAGAACCAGCCAACATGCCGTTCGGGCGATGGCCAAGTGCTTCCAATCAATTTCAGTCGACAGGCCAGCAGCTGGCGATTAATCAAATACGGGCGGCCTTGGAAGGATATGGCAGGTCATCGCTGCTAGGTGTCAATGGTCCTCCTGGAACTGGCAAGACCACCCTGCTCAAGGATGTGGTGGCCGAGATTATTGTGGCCAGGGCTCGGCGGTTGGCAGGATTCTCCCGTCCTCAGGATATTTTCACATCCCGGAGGCTGGCCAGAGCAACCTCGGACGAGGACAAGGACTATGTCTACTGGACGCTTGATCCGTCGGTGACCGGTTTTGAGATTGTCGTTGCTTCCAGTAACAACAAGGCTGTTGAAAACGTCAGCCAGGATCTGCCCAGTGCCGATGCTATAGACGCCGAGTGGGAATCCTATATTGACAGTGAATTCAAACAGGTTCCCTGTGGATTCGCTTTTCGAGACTTTGCCGGGCAAATTGCCGATCGCAAGAGTCAGGATAAGGAGAGCAGCCCTTCAAATACCTCCTCTGCCTGGGCTCTTATATCGGCGGTCTTGGGGAACATGAGCAACAAAAACCGATTCCTGTGGCCCTTCAAAAATGAGTTTATCTATAAATCATTGAGATATAGGCCAGATGAAAGGGCCAGTAGGACCAATTGGACAAAGGCCAGGAACGACTTTAATGCTGCTCTGAAGAAGGAAGAGAGCATTCGCGCCAGGAAAATTGTCCAGTACAATCTTGTGCGTTCTTATTCAGGCCTGTGCAATCAGCGATCCAATCTGTCAGCCGAGCTGAAAACCCTCAATGAACAACTTCATGGCATGAAGGCAAGCCGATCAAGGTATGTCGGACAGGTTCAAGCGATGGAACGGCAGATGTCGGATGCTGGCCAGGCTGCCAATAATGCGCAAGCTGCTTGGGAACAGGCTGATAGCATTTGTCAGGTTCACTTGTCTTACTGGAAGGCGCATTCTCTAAGGTCGTTTTTCCACAGCCGCGAAAGGCAGCAGGACGAGCTTAAGGTACGTACTGATCTGGAGCAGGCACGTCGTGCAAAGCAGCATTTCGATGAGCAGGCCAGCACGGTCCATCAGCGGTTGCAGTCCTTCTATGGAGGGTTGGAAGTCGGTGATCAGAAGTTAGGGGAATGCCAAACACAGATTGCGACTTTGAACAGGCAACTTGCTGCCCTTGAACAGCAGATCGCTGAGGCCGAGCAGATTCAGTGGCCCAGGCCTGACATTGGCGATGACCATGTTGCGTGGATGGACCAGGAATGGAGCAAGGCGCGGACGGAGGTCTACATCAAGGCGCTGTCTCTTCACCAGCAGGCCGTCATGGGTGCTGCCCATCAGTTCATGTGCAATCTTTCCCTGGCTTGCGCTGTGCTGCAGTCGAATGGTTTTACGGATGACGAGCGGCTGGTGGCTTGGCAGACTTTCTTCCTGGTGATCCCGGTTGTCTCCTCGTCCTTTGCTTCAATATCCAGAATGTTTTCGGGGATAGGCAAGGAGGCGCTCGGCTGGGCGATTGTGGATGAGGCCGGACAGGCCCTGCCTCAGGCTGCGGCCGGTCTGCTGCAGCGCGTGAAACATGCGGTTGCAGTTGGAGATCCTATGCAGCTTCAGCCCGTGGATACCATGCCCAAGCCGATGCGTGAACTCCTGGCGAGCACTCATCACCTCCAGCGCCTGGGACTGGAATCTGAAAACATGCAGGCCTTGGTCGATTACCAGACTCCTTGCGGCCTTTTGGACGAGACGGACGACCACTGGCTGGGGATGCCTCTGGTGGTGCATCGGCGCTGCGATGAGCCCATGTTTTCTATATGCAACGATATGGCTTACTCCGGCAGGATGGTTCGTGTAGGGCCGGAGCATCGGCCATGCGCCTATCCGTCCGGGCCTCATACGGGAGATGAGCTGCCGACCTCCTGCTGGTACGATGTGCCGCCGAATTCCGGCGAAACTGGGAAAACGCAATGGAGGCCGCAGGAGGGCTACGAACTGCACAAGCGTCTGTGCGGGCTCTTCCAGGGTGGGATCGACCCCACCAATATTCTGGTCATCGCTCCGTTCAGGGCTGTGGCTAACGGGGTGCGTGACACCTTCGCAAACGCCTTGCGGCAATGCACTGGTTGCAACCGCAGCGAAGCGAACCGGCTGGCATCAAGCCAGGCCGGAACCGTCCACACTTCCCAAGGGCGGGAAGCCGATGTGGTTTTCATAGTCCTCGGCAGCAGGGCCGGCAAGCGTGGAGAAGGCTCTCGTTTATGGGTTAACGGGTCGCCCAATCTGCTCAACGTCGCCGTGTCGCGAGCCAAGCGCCGTGTCTACGTGGTCGGCAATCTCGCTGATTGGAAGAATGGAGCCTATACGTCCAGGATTGCAAAGGACCTACCGGTGGAGGCGAGCGCAGAAAACTGAGTGGAGCGGGAAAGGTGCGGCCAGAATTCCTTTTGATACAGCACGTCATCCTCAGTCTGTAAGACCAATACTTTTGTCGCAGATTAAAAAGTGAGGCAGGGTTGTTAGTGACTTTGCCTTACGCTTTGACTGCCTATTTATTCTCGCTTGACTGCATTCAGAATAGGGCCGGAATGGCAATCGGCGTAAAACCTCTGACGTAGCGTGGCTATGATTAATCAGCTGCCTGGTTCCAAGGCTGTTGCCGTTAAGAGGTGAGCGTAGTTGAGTTCAGTGTCTTTCTCGTTCGGGCGGTTTGGTTGTAGTAGAAGACCGGTTGGCTATCGCTTTCGTAGAGATCCGCTTCGTCAAAGTTGGCTTGGAAGCATGAGTAGTCGGAATCACCCAGCGCAGCATAAAGCAATGGATGCATGCTATTGCTGTCAACTATACACATTGATGCCTTACCATGCACTGTAATTTTGCATTAAAGTAAGAAATTAGCTGTAATTTTGCACTTTAATGCAAAATTATAGACAACAAGGAAGGTGGGCTCCGATGGAGAAGATGTCTCAGGTTACGGTGCGTATATCCGATGCAGACAAGCAACAGGTGGATCGTATCGTGAAGGAGCTTGGTCTGGATATGACTACGGTCACCAGAGCCTTCTACAAGCAGATCATTCGGGAGCAGCGGATCCCCTTGGACTTCAGCTTGGATCTACCTGCCGAAACCGAGGAGGCCTTGGAGGAATCGCGCCGTCTGGCCATGAGGGGAAAGACTAAGGGGTACGCCACAGGAAAGGACCTGGTGGATGGCGTGCTAGCAGCTGCTGGCGCGGATCGATGAGGCTTGCGCTGGTTCCCACTGGTGCTTTTACGAGAGACCTGAAGCGCATGGCTCGCAGGCACGTCCCGTTAGAGCCGGTCGAGGAGGTGCTAGATCTGATAGCGGAGAATTCTGAAGCGTCGCTCCAGACATTGAAGGCGCATCATCGGATGCATATGCTGCAAGGCTATGCGGCTGTTTATGAGTGCCATGTGGGCAATGCTGGAGATCTGCTGCTGGTGTGGCATAGGGAGGGCGACGCTGCCTATATGCTGCGAGTAGGTTCCCACGATCAGGTGTTGGGTAGGCGCGGTAGATACTGATCCCCAGCGAATGAATCAAGGCTATATATCAGGTGCTCAGCACGCTGTTGCCCAGGCGAATGGTCTGGATATATGCTGTGTCGGGGTTGTAGCACTTGGGTATGGCGGGAGATACTCACGCTCTCGTGGTATGAATCTTTTACGGAGCATAGTGGCTGGTATTAAATAATCGGTAATCCAAAGTGCCCCCCGTGGGACTCGAACCCACAACCCACGACTTAAAAGGACGCTGCTCTAACCATTGAGCCAGAGGGGCAACAGCTCAACACTACATGTTTGTTCTCGATTTTTCCAGTTCGCGACAAGCCGGTTCTCGCGCGAAGCAAGACCGAGAAACCGTAAAGATCAAGGAAGAATATCAACTTGAAACGCTACCTTTCCGCCCACTTAAGAAGGTTGTTGGGATGCGTGGGGGAGGGGTGGGGCAAACTCTGAACCTGCCAACGGGATCTGTGCCGGACAGTAAACCAACCTGTCTGCCAAAAGCTTCTGCCAAAGCGTAGGGTAGCTTCCTACCCGTTGCGCAGTGAGTCGGACAATGTTTTGCCATCTGCAGATGGCGAACTGGCGAGCGACGTTGATTCCCCGTACTCGGATTGAAAGAATCATCCCTGCGAGGCGATCTCTTGTCCTCGCAACTGCGCTGAGGGAGGGAGCTCCGATGAAACATCCGGCTCAATGCGCATCGCCGCATGTACAGAGCGGCACAGGCTCATACTGGCATTCACCCGTTTGCAAGCGCGGGATACTGCTATGAAGCGTACCGCCAATCCTTCCGGCCAGAGCGAGCCTTTCACCATCCATGCATCTGGTCTGTGCAAGCAGGTTTCGCCCAGGAAAGGGGAGACCATAACTCTCTTGGAGAATGTGGAGTTCACTGCCTCCTGGAGAGCCATGACTGGGATTGTAGGGCCATCGGGTAGCGGCAAATCAACCCTGCTCTACTGCCTGGCTGGTCTCGAACCAGTCAGCTCGGGCAAGGTGGAAGTCTTGGGTCGTCGCATCTCTGCCATGGGGCCTGCAGCGTCGGCGCGGTTCCGCCGCGCGCACCTGGGCTTCGTTTTCCAGTCCTATAATCTGGTGCCTTCGATGAGTGTGGAGGACAACCTCAAGCTGCCCTTTATTCTGCGCAAGACCCGCTGGCCGGAGAACCAGGCGGCCAAACTGCTGGACAGACTGGGCATCAGGGGGCTGCTCAAGGCCAATGTGACCCTCCTTTCAGGGGGCGAGCAGCAGCGTGTGGCTCTGGCCCGCGCGCTGATTTCGGATCCCGATATCATCTTCGCCGATGAGCCTACTGGCGCCCTTGACCAGGAGACCGGCAACGCGGTCGTCAATGAACTCGCCGCCTTCGCTAATAGGCCGGGCCATGCAGTGATTATGGTCACCCACAGTCCGGAAGTCGCCTCCCGCTGCAACACTCTGGTGCATCTGTGCGACGGTCGCATAGCCACAGCCGACAAGGTTCCTGTGCCGAAAGCAGGCATCTGATGCGACTTCTTCTGCGAGATTTCAAGGATGCCCCCTTGGCCTGGTCTGGTGTCGCCCTCGTGCTGATCGCCTCGCAAACCATGGTCGGTCTGCTTGCCATGATGCTCTCTTCAGCCAAGGCCCTGGGCGACCTTCCCGGCATGGCCGAGCAAGGCCGCACCGCCTACCAAAATTTGATGATCCCCTTCGTAGCACTTCTCGTTGCCGCAGTATTGATCGTTCTGCAAGTCGTTTCGTCGGTGATCAACCAGCGCAGACGCAACCTTGCCCTGTTAGCCTTGCAAGGCGCAACGCCCTGGCAACTGACCTCGCTGACCTGTCTGCGCGTGCTCATTTTGGCGCTCGCGGCCAGCGTGGTCTCTCTGGCGGCCTCTTTTCTACTGGCCCGTCCCCTCTATGCCTGGGAGACTTCCCAGTTCCTGATCGGCTGGCAGCCTTTCATCGCCAGCCACCAGCTGGCTTCCTGGGAAGCAGGAACCTCATGCGGAATATTGGTGGCCTTGATCGGCACACTGCTGACCATCCGGACCATCAGCAGGATCAGTCCCGTGGAATCTCTGCGTGCTGCAATCATTCCTCCAAAAACAGCAGGTTTGGCTCGTCGTATCGCCGCTGCCTTGTGTCTGCTGGCAGCCTTGGCAGTCATGCTGATGCCGATTATGCAGGCTCGGACCATACCTGATGAGCAACTGGTCCGTTTGCACACTGCGGCACCCATCCTGCCTATTGCCATGGGCAGCACTTTCGGTTTCGTGCTCCTGCTGGCAGCAATCTGCTTGGCAGGTCCCTCTCTGCTGGGTGTGGTCACCAGCGGCTGGACCAGGCTCGTCGCTCTTCGCCAGCCCTCATGGCTGATCGCCTGCCGGCAAGCTAGCGCCCGCATGCGCAGCCTCAGCTCCACGGTCATACCGCTGGTCGTGGGGGTTTCATTGCTGATGATGACCGATTCCTTCTACCAGACCAGCGCCGATTCCAGTCGTCTGCTGCCTCCCAACCTGGATGTCAGCAGCTCTGATTTCTCCATGCTCATGACGCTCCTGGGTCCCGCGCTGGTCGTCACGCTGGCTGGAGTATGCGCCGGATACCTGATCTCAGCCCATGGTCGAAGCCTGGATCTGTCCCTTATCTCGATCGCTGGCGCGGACCCGAACCAACTTGAAATCATGGCCGCTCTTGAAGGGTTCATCATGGCAACCACCGCCGTACTGATATCCCTCACCTCCAGCCTTCTGCCAGTCTTGGCCTATGCAATCGGATTCCACAAGGTCTTCGGCGCTGCCAGCATTGGCATACCTTGGGCTCACTGGGTGCTGGTCTACCTGCTTCTGTCTTCGTCGGCATCACTGGCTTCGTTGATCACGGTGCGCAAATCAGCAGGTCGTTCCCCTGCCTGTGTGATAGCACAGTACACTGGCGAATGAACCTGGGCATCCTCGGCATACGGCGTGAGGGGGCGCGATGAAGGGCATGGCAACCTACCTATTCGAGCTGTTGAGCAATCAACGCTTGACCAGATTTGTCGCGCCTCTGCTGAGCCTGGCGTATACGCTTCTCTATGTCAGCGCCCCTACGTTTCCTCCAGTCTGGGCCGAGAACATTCCTTTGCCCGTTTGGAAGACGGCCATTGGCCTGATTGGGCTCCTGTCTTCCTGCCTGCTGTACTGGAGCAGGCAGCTTCCCCTGCTCATCACGACTTTGGAGACCCTGACGTACATCGGTCTGTCATTTGCTACCTCGGACGATAGCTTCCTGATACCCCTGGTAGGCGCGCTCTATTTCTGTGTCTGTTTATCGTCAGCACCCAGGATTGCGGCAGGCGTGAGTGAGGCAGTCGCGGCCGTCAGCCTGGTCACTGTCAGTATGCATGCCGGGCACATGCTCTTTCTGGAATGGTCGGCCCGGATGGCTGTCATCATGGCGGTCGCGGCCGTTGCCGTAGCTGCCAGGTCCTACCGGATCCGACGCGAGACGCAGCAGCGTGAGGAGCAGGAGCGCATCCGCTCTGAAATGCTTGCCAGGCAAAGGGATCAGGCTATATCGCGTGCCCAGGTAGCAGGGGAGTTGCACGATAGCGTGGGCCATGACCTCACCACGATCATCGCCCTGACCCAGGGATTCGCTGACTCGGTTGAGATCGAAGAGCTGCAAGAGGTGCTTAAGGATATCAATCAGGTGGCCAGGGATGGATTGGCCGACACACGACAAGCCGTCCGTACCCTTGTTCAAGAGCATGAGGCGCTACCTGAAAAGTCCGATGATGATGGGCGCAGGTTTGGCTCCAGGCTGCACACGCTCGACGAGCTCGATACAGTAATTGCCCATGCCCGCGCGGCTGGTCTGGCTGTCGTGTCTACCGAAACAGGGCATCAGCGGCACGATCCCAGACAGGACAACCTCTGCTTCATCATCAGCAGGGAAGCCATCACCAACACACTCCGGCACGCCTCGGACCCGAGCACCATCGTCATCTCCCGCGACTACGAGCAGGACGGCACCCTCCGCATCAGCATCCACGACGATGGGCGTGGGGATGAGCACGGGCAAGTCTTGGGCGATCAGCAACCAGCCATTCATGATCATCAAGGAATGGGGCTAAGACAAATCGGCGAGCAATGCCGACTGATGGGAGGGAGCCTGAGTTGCGGACCGAGCGAGAACGGGGGATGGACGGTAGAAGCCATCCTGCCTGGCACCAGCGAGAAAGGGTGCAGCGCCCATGATTGACCTGATGCTGGTCGATGACCTTGCGCTCCTCCGCAAGGGGTTGGTACGCATGATTGAGGCCGACCACGATTTACAGGTCGTCAGACAAGCCTCCAACGGTCAGGAGGCAGTGACCATGCTTCGGGAGATGAAAGCAGCCGCCCAGCCGTTGCCTCGGGTGATCCTGATGGACGTTCGCATGCCGGTGATGGACGGCATCAGTGCCACTGCGGTCATTGCCAAGGAGTTCCCCGACATTCGCACGCTGATCCTGACCACCTATGACGAAGACGATTACGCCTTCACCGGTCTGCACGCAGGCGCCTACGGCTTTCTGCTTAAGGACGTATCCACCAGAGACCTGCACCGAGCCATTCACGCAGTGGCCGATGGGGACGCAGTGCTCACCCCCCGCATCACAGCAGAACTCATCAACCGCGACAGAGCCTATGCCCGGCATAAGGTTAGTGACCCACAGGCCAGGCAGCAGCTGGATAAGTTGACCCCCAGGGAGTACGAGATAGCCGGGCTCATCGCTCAAGGGCTCTCCAACCAGGAAATAGCCCAGTGCCTCACTCTCGAAACTACCTCCGTCCGGCGCTACGTAAGCCGCATACTCGACAAGACCGGTCTCCGAGATCGTACGCAAATTGTCATCACATGGTTTCAGGCCGGAATGTCTGACTGACGGTCCATGAGCAGTTGTTCCAGGCATCGCGAGGAGAAAACCAGAAGAACGATAGATTCCGGAGTGACGCCTTCGTTGACCTGATGAAGCTGAAGCTGGGAACTAAAGATCAGAACTTAAGTTTGGACGAACTTTTATTGGACCTTTGCCGAACAATCATTACACATTGTGATTCTTGCTGTATTGAGTTCCGGCTATTCGTTTATGGGCGCGGTGTGCCGACGGCGATTGTTCGCTTTGGAAACCCCCCAGCTCCGTTGAATGCTGCTCTTGTAAGCTGAAGCACAAAGAGTGGCCAAGCACTCGACAGAAGAGGTGGACCATGAGAATCCGTCTGGTGAGGTTGGACCGGCCGGGGGCGATGGATGCTGAAATGATCTGGGAATATCTGCAGGCCTGCCGTTCTCAGCCTCAGGATGAAGCGGCGGGTCTCGGCCCCCTGGAGGACTGCCACAGCCTGGATGAGGTTCGTCGGTTTGGTCTGCCGGAGGTGGCTCGTCAGGCGCGTGGTGATGATCTGCCGCCGGGGTTTGTGCCAGCTCTGCAGTTCGCCGCCATGGACCCCAGCGGCAAACTGGTGGGGATGATTCAGCTGAGGTTGCAGCTTACGCAGGCACTTCTGCGAGTGGGCGGCAACATCGGCTATTCAGTTCGTCCGGGTTGTCGCCGGCTGGGCTATGCCGGGCTGATGCTGGATGAATGCCTTCGACAAGCTGCCACTCTGGGCATGAGTAAGGTCCTGATTACTTGTTCCCCGTCGAATCTGGCCAGCCGCCGGACCATCCTTTCGCGTGGCGGGCGACTGGAGAATGTGCTCCCCAGCAGATCTGGTCAGCCAGTAGAACGGTATTGGATTGATTTGTCTACGAAACGAACAGATCGGTAAACGCAATCTTGGATGCAAAAGCAGCTTTCATGTAATTGCTTCCTGGCTAGGGTCTCTGCAATGATTTTCTCCGGCTATGACGTACATGCGCATCCAGAACGCGAACTTATTTTAAGCTTATTTTGAGCGAATACCGGTTAGTGTATATTTTGTTTTTATGCACATTCTGTGCATTATGTATGACGGCAAAGGAACCGCCATGAGACAAACAGCTTCGACACAGAAACCATCCGATAAGCCGCAAGTCATTGCTGTCAACTTTTTTGCCCTGGCATTAATTCTCGCCCATGTTATATCGTTTGCCACCGGTTCACAGTTCTGGGGTTTATGCACGTACCCAGCAGCGTGGCTAATGATGATTGTCTTCATGATGGTAAGACACTGGCGGCGAAACGGTGAAGGCCAGCATCATTCGAGATAGCCAATACGCGAAAAGGGCGAAATAGTGGGTTCCGTCGATAACTTGCAGAGTTTCGCATCATCGCCGTCCCTGTTCGTTCGCGCGGTCTACTGTTGTCGGCGGTCAACCTCCCCACTGGTGAGCATGAGCCGGGGGAACAAGCATCGCACTTTTCTCAATATCCGCTTTTGCTGATACTGGTATGGCTTCTCTTACCAAAGTGCCGATTGGGAACAAGGTAGATGTACCCGTCCGCCCCTTGGTGGCTCGCTTGATAAATGGGAATATGCTGTTCCAGCTGCAGGTAAACCAGTAGTGGAATCAGTGTTTGTCAGTACGTGCTCTTGGACGCCATAATTTGTGGGACGGTGGCGGTTTTATGTCTGATCCAGCTTGTATTTTATTAGAAAATGCCTGAAATTCTGGGCTCATGGGTGAGGAAAAAATATGGATTAATAAGCTATCGTAGTTGAAGCAGATGGTCTCATGGCAAAGACTGTCGGAGCCAAAAATCACCAGAATATGCTGGGCCGGAATTTGAACTGATTCTTTCCCCTGCCTGCCCAGACTCAGCAAATTGAAATACTCATGAATAGGCAAGCAACAATAGACGACACAACCCGCGCTTTACCACATCAGTATTGACGCTGAAAGGCTCTGGAATGGGCAATATCGAAGTAAGCGTATCGAACCTTACTGTTCGAATAAAGAACAAAACAATTCTCTCTCATCTTTCATTGGAGGTTGAAGAAGGGGCCTTCCATGGGGTCATCGGGCCAAATGGCGCTGGAAAGACAACCTTGTTCACCGTCTTGGAAGGACTGCAAAAACCGGTTGAGGGAACGGTCTCCGTTCTGGGCAAGACGCCCTATCCACGCAACTTGGCCCTGCTCCGCCAAATAGGCATCCAGCCTCAAAAGTCGTCCTTCTTCCCCAAAACGACGCTCCTTGAGCACCTTACTGCAGTGGCCGATATCTACCAGGTGCCCCGGTCGCGTGTGGACGATCTTATTGATGCATTGAAACTGGATCATGTGGCATCCAACAAGGTTGAATCATTGTCCGGCGGCGAACAACAGCGACTGGCCATCGCCACGGCTGTCGTCCACCATCCTCGGCTGCTCTTTTTGGACGAACCCACTGCTGCCCTCGATCCTGAGTCACGCCATGACCTTGTGAGCCTGCTCAAATCCAGTCAGCAATTGGCCGCCACGGTTCTTTATACAACGCACCATCTGGACGAGGCGGAGCGGTTGTGCAACGTGGTCTCGATCTTGGCGGATAAGCATATTCTCGTGACGGCCAGTCCTAGCAAGCTTATTGCGCAAGCAGAGATGGAATCGACCATTCTTCTTCCGAATGCCTTGAATCAGGCCGATCATGTAGCCCGTCTCGTGGGAGCTGACTATGTAAAAGCCACACCCGACGGTCTAACAGTTCGCACCAGGGATACCGGAGTTACTTTCGCGAAATTGGTTGATTCAGGGATCAATACAAGCCAGGCGCAAGTCAAGGATGGGCGTCTGGAGGATGTCTACCTTCGCCTTCTCGAAAAGGAGAACGTCAAATGAACAGCTTCAAAACTCTATTCAAGTTGATGTTCCACTACGATATTCGTGACTGGTCCACTTTGGTTTTCACCTTTCTCTTTCCTATAGCCTTGTTGCTGGTCCTGGTCCTGTCTTTTAAGAGCTACGTTCCTGGAGTTGATATTGCCAGTCAAATCAGCGCCAATGTCATTGCGTTTGGTGCGGCCTACGTGGGTATTTTTGCCGGTGCTTCGCACCTTGCCCTCTGGCGTGAGAATGGCATGCTTCAGACGGTTCGCAATTTTCCTCTATCCTGGAATGTGATTATCCTTTCCCAGGCTGTTGTGGGTATCGTCGTCCTTCTGGCGCAGGCTGTAGTGCTTGTCGTCCTGGGGATGGTCATGGGAATGAGGCTGAAACCGACGTTTTTGTCGGGATTGCTTCCCCTGGTCCTTGGCTATCTTTTGTTCTTCTTCCTGGGTGTCATTATCGCCATGATAATTTACTCCATCGCAGGGGTATCCATCCTTGCGAACATCATTATTCTGCCCCTGGGCTTCATTGGCGGAGCTATGATGCCGCTCAATATGCTGCCGTCCTGGGTGCAGACCATTGCCCCGTATACGCCCCTATATCACATGAGGGAGGCCTTATCGATGATGCTGATCGGATCGGGCACCTGGCCTCATGCTTGGCTCGGAATCCTATACCTAGCTGTGGGCTGCATCACCTTAGGACTTGTTTCCATATACGGTTTTCGCTGGAAATAATACTGCTGGCGATTATGCACCGTATCCCAAAAGACTTCTCGTTTCTTGAATGGTAGTTGCGGACTCGGCTTAGGGTAATTCCTGCGCGAACCTTTCTTCGCTGCCTGCAGCCGCATCGGATATAAGAAGGATCTTGAGCATACGCTGACCCTTCAGTGTGAAAGAGACCGATAGATTCCTCGTGTCTTAGCGCGTCTGTGGCGTTCTTCTGAGAGAATGGCGTGTATGGTCTGGCTGATTGTCCTGATATGGGTGCTGGTGGTGGCGGCATTCATCGTATTCGTCATGCGTCTGGCGCTTGGCGAGTCCCAGGACCGTGCCTTCTCCCAGTCTCTGAATGAGCGTGTGCACAGGGCCGCCCGCCGTCAGCAGGAGCGAGAGAATCAGCTGCCGCGTGTAGCAGGGGGGCATCTGTCTTTCGCCCCTGGATCGGGCGAGGATGCATCAACCGCTGAAGATTCCGAACATCCCTATCCGGTCTATGTCAATTCCTCCTCCGTGGTGGAGGTTCGAGGCATGCTGGCCTCCGATTCCACGGACGAAATAAATCTGCCCCCGCCACCGAGCAGCGATTCCGCATCGTCGGTCAGCCCGAGACAACAGAAGAATGCCGCGCAGTTGGCTTCTACGGCCTCTGGGCCTCCAGCTCCCAGGAGCTCTACCTTGCGATCACCCAGCCTTGAGCCTTCGCGTTCGCAGCGACGGGAGCCTCAGTCCACCACCTCCGACGTCATGCCGGCAGTCAAGAGCGGTTCGCAGGCGGGAACGAGCTATCCAAGCGGAAAGTGACCGCTGGTGGTGACCTCCGTGTCCCTTTTCGCCTTTAGGCTGGTACCTATGACAACACAGCAGCTCCTTATTCTTATCGCGGTGCTGATCGTCCTGGTGCTGGCCGTGGTCGGCATTCTGGTGGCGGTCCGTAAACGCCGTTCCCGGGAGGATTCCACGCGCTCCGACAGAGTGCAAGAGTCTGATGCCTCCCCAGCGGATTCGCATGCATCGGGTGCTTCACCCAATCCGGACGCTTCTGCGGGTTCCGGCTCAGTTGATTCAAAGGAGTCCAGTCAGCCGTCCGCGGTTGTGCAAGCGGCATCGTCGGCGCAGGAGGATCTGGCTCATCCGGAGGCCTCCGCATCCCGTATGACCAGACTCAAGGCCAGGCTGGCCAAGAGCCCCAACCCCTTCGGCAAGGCCCTCTTTGCCATTCTGACCAAGGACCATCTGAGCGAATCCGACTGGGAGGATGTGGAAGACACCCTGCTCATGGCGGATGTGGGCGCCGAGGCCAGCGAACAGTTGGTGAAGCAGTTGCGTGACGATGCCCGGGTTACCGGACAGAAGGACACCGCGGCAGTGCGTCGTGGTCTTCGTCAGCGCCTGATCGATCTGGTCGATCCCTCTATGGATCGAACTCTGGTGGCTGCCCGACCTCAAGCCAACAGGCCGTCGGTCATCATCATGGTGGGTGTCAACGGTACGGGCAAGACCACCACGGCGGGCAAGCTGGCCAGACTCTTCGTGGCTGATGGCAAATCGGTGGTCATGGGTGCCGCCGACACCTTCCGCGCCGCCGCCGCTGACCAGCTCGAAACCTGGGGCGGCAAGGTGGGTGTGCCCGTGGTTCGCAGCGACCGAGACGGCGCCGACCCGGCTTCTGTGGCCTTCGAAGCGGCTGAACGGGCCAAAAATGATCATGCAGATGTCCTCATTGTGGACACCGCCGGCCGTCTGCAGAACAAGGCCAATCTGATGGACCAACTGGGCAAGATCCGGCGGGTGATCGAAAAGAACCTGCCCGTGGACGAGGTTCTGCTGGTCCTGGATGCCACCACCGGGCAGAACGGGATGATCCAGGCTCAGGTCTTCGCCCAGGCCATCGGGGTCACGGGCATCGTCCTGACCAAGCTGGACGGCTCAGCCAAGGGCGGCATCGTCGTTTCGGTCCAGCGCGAGCTGGGTGTGCCTGTCAAGCTGGTTGGGCTGGGCGAGGGACCCGATGATCTGGCCGTTTTCGATCCCGAGTCCTTTGTCGACGGCATTCTGGGAGACGAGTAGTCCGGCCGTTCGGCTGGTCATAAAGTGGTCATCCAATAGTCACCCGGAGGTAATGCGACGGTGACCTGACCGTCATCCTCTTCCTGTTTGATGAATCGGGAAGTGGAAGAGAATCTGACGTAGGCTGTCCGGAGGGAAGTCCTCTTTATTGGGGACTGCTCGCCCGGATGGGGAAAAGAGAGGTGTAGGCATGGATTCTGGAAATGCTGCCTGGATGCTGATAGCGGCATCCCTGGTTTTCCTGATGACTCCAGCAGTGGCTTTCTTCTATGGGGGTATGGTCCGAGCCAAGGCTGTGCTCAACATGATGATGATGTCCACGCTGGCCATTGCCGTGACTGGGTTCATTTGGACCCTCTGGGGATGGTCAATTTCCTTTGCTGGCAAGGATATTGGAGGCGTCTTCGGCGACCCCATCACCGGCTTCCTGCTCAAGGACACGGTCACAGCCAAGGATGGGGTCTTCACCTCGCTTGATTCTGCAAACGCTGCCTACCCACATACGATAGACATTGCCTTCCAGGCCGCCTTCGCCATGATCTGCGTGGCCCTGATCTCAGGAGCACTGGCAGAGCGAGTCAAAATCAGCACCTGGATGATCTTCGTGGCCCTCTGGATTACCTTGGATTATGCGCCCATGGCCCACATGGTCTGGAATCACGGACTGCTGGCTGCTGATGGACCCATCTCCAATGCCATCGGAGCTCAGGCCCACGACTTCGCAGGCGGTACGGTCATTCACATCAATGCCGCAGTAGCAGCCTTGGTCATTGTGCTCATCATCGGCAGGCGAATCGGCTTCCCCAAGGAGTCCATACGCCCCCACAATGTGCCCATGGTCATGCTGGGCGCCTTCCTGCTCTGGTTCGGCTGGTTCGGCTTCAATGCCGGGTCTGCCTTCGCCGCCAATGGCACAGCTGGATATGCCTGGGTCTCCACGACCATAGCCGCCAGCGGTGCCACCCTGGGCTGGCTCTTTACTGAACGGATCCGTACAGGGCATTACACCGCCATGGGTGCCGCATCCGGCATGGTCGCCGGCCTGGTGGCCATCACTCCAGCGGCCGACGTGGTTTCCCCGCTCTGGGCCATGGTCATCGGCCTCCTGGCTGGTTTCGTCTGCTGCCTGGCCTGCGGGCTCAAGTTCCGTTTCGCCTATGACGACTCCTTGGATGTGGTAGGCATCCACGGTGTGGGTGGTTTATTGGGCACGCTGCTGATAGGCTTCTTTGGTACCGGCACGGGCTTCCTGGCCGGTGGCAATTTCCGGCAGCTGCTGGTTCAGTTCCTGGTGGCGCTGATTGCGATCATCTACGCAGCTGTAGTAACCGGTGTGATCGCCTTTGCACTGGAGAAGACCATTGGTTGGCGAGTCAGCAAGGATCAGGAGGTCATCGGCGTCGATCAGAGCGATCAGGGTGAGAGCGCCTACGACTTCGGGTCCATTCTGAACTGATCAGAAAGGAAGGCAGCATGAAACTCATTACCGCCATCGTTCAGCCCGGGCGGCTGGATCAGATTAAGCAGGCCCTCAACGAGGTCGGCGTACACGGCATGACCGTTTCGTCAGCCCAGGGCTATGGTCGGCAGGGCGGCCATAAGGAGGTCTACCGGGGCAGCACTGTCAAGGTGGATCTGGTTCCCAAGGTTCGCCTGGAGGTGCTGACCGAGGATCGTCGGGTTGACGAGCTGGTCGACACCATCGTCCAGGCTGCCGCCACCAACACCGTGGGCGACGGCAAGGTCTGGGTGCAGACCCTGGACTCGGTGGTCAGGGTCCGTACCGGGGAGACCGGCGTCGACGCCATCTGAGGCAGTCACCTGCTGACCAGTTTCGGCAGGATCCCGTCGCTGTGACCGATTTCATGGTCCGGCAGTCGGGGTCCTGCTTTTTCTATGCCTTTTCAGGCTTGGCTGGTCTGGTCGATTGTTCCCATCCAGACATCGGTGCGCGTTCTCAAGCCATTGCAGATGGCTCTGACACCGATGAAGAGGACATTGAGCACGGCCCAGAGCATGGCTATCCGCCAGGTGGGTGTCCAGTTCATGGCCAGAGCAGTCATGCCCAGCAGACCGATCACGTAGATTACAGCCGTCAGGGAGCAGGTGGCTGCCAGGTAGCGATAGTCCCCGGCCCCGATCAGGATCCCGTCCAGTGCCCACATCCATCCGGCGACGGGCATGAAGACCCCCTGGACGATCATGCCCACGGTGATCAGCGATCTGATGGCCGGCGTTGGGCTGAATAGGGGAGCGGCGAAGAGGCCCAGGGCGATCATGACCAGTCCGACCAGCACTCCCATGGCCATGCCGGCCTTGGCTGACAGGTCGGTCATGACCCGTGCCCGTGAACGCTGTCCGGCACCCAGCTCGGTGGCTACCAGTGATTGGCCGGCGATGCCCACGGCATCCAGCATGTTCAGTCCGAAGTTCCAGGCCGAATTGACCCCCTGGTAGGCGGCCAGTACCTGCTCGCCCAGGTGAGCCGCAGCCACCACGGTCATAAACAGGCAGACCCGCAGGGCCAGGGTCCGCAGGAAGAGCGGGAAGCCGTCGCCCATGCTGGCCGCCATGCCTGAGAGCCGGGGCCGCAGTTGGGCGCCTTCCCGACGGGCCCAGACCAAGGCGGGAATGGTCAGGAAGAGCCCCATGGCCCACTCGGCGATCAGGGTGGCCACGCCCGAACCCAGAATGTCCATGTGCAGGCCGAAGACCAGAAGGACCTCCAGGGCGGTATTGAGTATGGCGCCTGACACGGCGGCCACCAAGGTGATCTTTACCTTCTGCAATCCGCGGAAGATGCCGTTGGCCGCGTAGACCAGGAGCATGGCCGGGAGGCCGAAGACCAGAGCATTCAGATAGGTCTGGGCTGCCTGCAGGACCGGCCCGCGGGCTCCCATCAGGCTGCAGATGGGCCGACTCAAAGCCAGGAGAACGGCACAGACGACCAGGCCGATGACGAAGGCCAGCCACATGCCATCCACACCGGCCTGCATCCCCTCCCTGCGGCGGCCGGCACCCATGAGTCGGGCCACCTGGGAGGTGGTCCCGTAGGCCAGGAAGATGCACAGGCCCACGGTGGTCAGCACCACGGTGGATCCGACGGAGAGTCCGGCCAGGGCCGAGTCGCTGATGTGGCCCACAATGGCGGTGTCGATCATGACGAAGAGCGGGGAGGCGATCAGCTGGCCAAAGGTGGGTATGGCCAGTCTAGCGATGGTCCGGTAGGTCGCCCGCCGTTCTTCCGGCGTGATTGGTCCGGTCTTGGTTTCGGTGATGTTCCTGTGGCTGCGCATGGACGTCATGCTAATGCTCTGGACTGAAGACACAACCCCTGGAAGTCAGTCCGTGGACGCCTTGCCGGTAGATGCCCTATCACCAAACAGGCCCGAGTGCAAGCTGGATTGATGATGTGGAAGACTGTCCCCAAGTTTTGCACAGAGTTATACCCATGAGGTGGATAAGTTGCGCACATGTCCTCTAGGACACGCCTTGAATGTGGATAACTTATTTTTCTATGCACATGCAGGGGCGACTCTGTGCTGCGCCGGAGGGCTCGGTGCCTCCTGGTGAATGCCTTGGGTGAAATCCTTCTCTTAGGGCTGTTAAGGACGGTCTTCTTCGTAGAATCGTGGCTATGGCTTCCGACGACTACACCGACTACACCCATCCCGAACAGCATCCCACCGATCATGCTCAGACCGGCCGCGACATGCTCTTCGACCGGGTGCCCCCGCATGACGACGATGCGGAGATGGCTGTCCTGGGCGGCATGCTCATGAGCAAGGATGCCATCGGCGAAGTCAGCCAGATGATCGACATATCCGACTTCTACCAGCCCAAGCACCAGACCATCTACGAGGCCATCGTCACCCTCTTCTCGGCCTCCCAGCCGGTGGATGCGGTCCTGGTGGCCAACGAGCTGCTCAAGTCCGGCGACTTGGAGAAGGTGGGGGGCACTGACTATCTACACTCCCTGGTGGCCTCGGTCCCGACAGCCGCCAACGCCACTTACTATGCCGAGATCGTCCACCAGCGGGCCATCCTGCGCAATGTGATCGCGGCCGGCACCAAGATCGCCCAGCTGGGTTACTCGGCCGAGGGCTCCCAGGCCGAGGACATCGTCAACCTGGCCCAGGCCGAGGTCTACGAGATGAGCGTGGGCAGGGTTCGTCAGGATTACGAGGCCATCGGGCCGGTCGTCCATGACACCCTGGAACAGTTGGACAAGCTGCAGAACGGCAGCTTGGAGCGGGGCGTGCCCACAGGCTTCAAGAGCATCGACGACGTGACCCAGGGCCTGCAGCCCGGGCAGATGATTGTGGTGGCCGGCCGTCCCGCCATGGGCAAGTCCACCTTAGGCATCGACTTTGCCCGCGCCGCGGCCCTCCACAACAACATGACCACAGTGGTCTTCTCCCTGGAGATGAGCAAGACCGAGCTGGCCCAGCGCATCATCTCGGCCGAGACTAATATTCCTCTGGTGGCATTGCGCCGGGCAGATGACATCACCCCCGAGTACTGGAACACCTTGAACACCTTCTGGAGCAGACTCCAGGATGCTCCGCTCTTCCTGGACGATTCGCCCAACATGAGCCTGATGGAGATCCGGGCCAAGTGCCGTCGGCTCAAGCAGACCAATGACCTGAAGCTGGTGGTCATCGACTACCTGCAGCTGATGACCTCCGGCAAGCGGGTCGAATCCCGCCAGCAGGAGGTTTCCGACTTCTCGCGCGCCCTGAAGCTGCTGGCCAAGGAGCTGGAGGTCCCGGTGGTGGCGCTGAGCCAGCTCAACCGTGGACCCGAGATGCGCAACGACAAGAAGCCCATGCTCTCCGACCTGCGTGAGTCGGGATCCATCGAGCAGGATGCCGACGTGGTCTTTCTGGTCCACCGGCCGGACTTCTACGACAAGGAGGACCGCCCGGGGGAGGCCGATATCATCCTGGCTAAGCACCGCAACGGTCCCACCCAAACCTTCAAGCTGGCCTTCGTAGGCGAGAAGTCCAAGTTCAAGGACATGCCCCAGGACTACCAGCAGGGAGGGGTCTGAGATCATGCGTTCCACGGATTCCAAGGCGCAGCCTGCCGATCAGCCTGGTCGTCCTCGTCGGCCGTGGCGCTCCCTCCTGGCCCTTCTGGTCGGCAAGGCGGTGCGCCTCGTTTCGCGTCTATCCCATCACGGCGGTTCGGCCCTGCCCGGCAAGGTGGTGGAGCGGATCGATCCGGGCTTCCTGGCCAGGACTCTATCGGGGCTGCCCCGTGGAGTGGTTCTGGTCTCAGGGACCAACGGCAAGACCACCACCACCCGGATGGTGGCCTCCATGCTGGAGTCCTTGGGCCTCAAGGTCTTCACCAATCCAACCGGGTCCAACTTCACCCGCGGCGTGGTCTCGGCCTTGGTCTCTACACTGGGGCTGTCCGGTCGGCTGAATGCCGATATTGCCGTCCTGGAGCTGGACGAGGCCTATGCGGTCCACTTCGTGCGACAGGTCAAGCCCCGCTACGCCCTCCTGCTCAATGTCATGCGTGACCAGCTGGACCGGTTTGGGGAAATAGACACCACCGCCCGGCTGCTGGGTCAGGTGGCCCAGGCCACCACGGGTACGGTGGTCCTCAACCGTGAGGACCCGCGCATCGCCAGCCTGGCCGCCCAGACCCCGGCCCAGACCGGTGTGGCCTACTTCGGGCTGTCAGATGACCTGCTGACCTATTTCCCCACTGATGACGACATGCATGCCTCGGATCAGGATGCCGATGGTGCCGCTACGGCCAGCGCTTCCCGCCCGGTTCGCCCAGGTCACCGGCTGCCAGCCGAGGTGACCCTGGAACGGGTCATGGACCACAGGGCCGCCTTCCGCCTGGACGGTCGGCTTTTGGAGACCGATCTGCGTCTGGAGGGCGTCTACAACCTCTACAACGCCGCTGCTGCTCTGGCGCTGGTCAGGGTCGTTCTAGAGGACAGGGAGCCTGGTGATGCAGCGCTCATGGATGCCCTGTCCAAGGTGACTCCCGCCTTCGGCCGTGGGGAGGTCATTACCTACCAGGGCGCGCCGGTTGAGCTGGTCCTGGTCAAGAATCCCATGGGCTTCCGACTGGCCCTGTCCTCTTTCGACCCTGCCGGACAGGACACCATGATCGCCATCCGCGACGAGTATGCGGACGGGCGTGACATGAGCTGGCTCTGGGATGTGGACTTCACCTCGCTCAGGGATACCGGCGTGGCCATGGTATCCGGCACCCGGGCCTATGACATGGCCCTGCGCCTGGCCTATGATCAGGTGCCCACGGAGGCGATCGAGACCGACCTGGATCGGGCGCTGACAACTTTCCTTGAGGTGCATCCCGGCCGACCCAAGCGAATCTACTGCACTTACACCTCCATGCTTCGGCTCCGGTCTGCCTTGGGCAGGCTCACGAGCGTGGATGATGCTGGGGTGGGCGCATGAGCGAGCAAACCAGAAGGAGCGCAGGAATGCCGCAGACGCAGGATAAGGCCAAGGTCAAGGCCGTGGGAGACTATCCGCCGCTGCAGATCCTCTCCCTCTATCACCGAGACATGAACATTTATGGGGATTCGGGCAACATTCTCAGCGTGACCCGCCGAGCTGAATTGTACGGGTTCCGTCCCATGATCCGCTATTACGATCCCGGCGATGCCTGGCCGGAGCGGATTGATATGATTCTGGGTGGCGGCGGCCAGGACCATGGCCAGGAACGAATCATCGACGACCTGCTGGAGCGGGGCGGGCTTCTGCGCGATCTGGCCGACCAGGATGTGCCCATGCTGATGATTTGCGGGCTCTATCAGCTTTTCGGCCATTATTTTGAGACCTCAGACCATGAGCGCCTGGAGGGGGTCGGCATCCTTGACGTGCATACCATAGCCAAGTCTGAGCGGATGATCGGCAACCTGGTGGAGCAGGCAGAGGACTTTGGCAGGGTGGTCGGCTACGAGAACCACTCGGGCCTGACCTACCTGGGGGAGGGGGCCCAACCCCTGGGCAGGGTGGACGAAGACGGTCGCGGCAACAACGGCAAGGACCACACCGAGGGGGCCCGATGGAAGAAGGTCATCGGCACCTACATGCATGGGTCGCTGTTGCCGAAGAACCCGGCCGTCACGGACTTCCTTATCGAAGGTGCAGCCGAGAGGCGGTACGGCCAGGGTACTTTCGCCCAGATGAAGGAAGCCATGGACCAGAAGAGCCGGAGCGAGTTGGAGCGTCTGGACTCCCTGGCCGATCAGGCCAGCCGTATCGCTGCCTCCAGGCCCAGATGAAGAGGAACCTACGGTTCCGTCTGCGGGTCCTGCACAGATTTTGATGAGTAATGCCAGGGGAAAGATGTTGCGGTTCCTCTTGCCACGGTGTCGAATCGGATTGGTCAATGATAACCAGCTAGACTGTAAACAGAGACGGCCGCTCGTCTCTTGGCGGTCTAAAGGGCCCGGTACTTCAAGGGCGTATGAATGCTGGGAGGCATATCATGTCGGATTTGCATATTGGTGATGGATTGCACAAGGTGCTTCTGGCTGGCATCGGAGCGCTGGCCACAGGCGTGGAGAAGGGCCAGGAGGTCATTGACAACCTGGTCAAGAAGGGCGAGCTGACGGTCGAGCAAGGGAAGATTCTTAATACTGAGCTCAAGCGCAACAAGCAAAACCGTCCCGCTCCAGCACCCGCACCTGCTCCTGCTGACAATGCACCTGCTGCTCAGGCCCCGGCTGCTGGCGCGCCCAGGTCTGCGACTCATGTTGCTCCTGCTCCCCGCCGTCCCGACCATGAGCCCCTGGCGCCAATGCCGGATCGTCGGTCCGGGTCCATCCCCATCACTTCCAATGATCCCATCGCAGGTCAGCAGGGCTGAAAGCAGTCAATTACTGTCAGCGTCGGTCGTTTGCGCCGGAATGTCTGCCGCTGGTCGGCCATGCGGATAAAGGACACAGGTGAGTGGTGAGTATGGATGCCATGAACGGACATGATGCCCCGGTACAGACCATTGGCCTCTTCGGAGTCGGCACGGGAGAGCGGCAGGGGGCAGCAGGAAGGATTCGTCACAGGCGTGGGAGGGCTCGCCGACTGGCCGAGATGATCCGCATCGCCAACCGGTTCGACATCATCCACGGCCTGACCCCGGTCACCATGCGCCGCATGTTTGAGGCGCTCGGGCCCACTTTCGTCAAGGTGGGCCAGATTCTCTCCATGCGTTCGGAAATTCTGCCGGAGGCCTTCTGCCGTGAGCTCTCCAAGCTGCGCGCCGACGCGGATCCCATCCCTTATTCTGTGGTGACCGGAACCCTGGCCGCCGAGTATGGCCGTCCGCTCGACCAGATCTTCTCCTCCATAGACCCTGTTCCGCTGGGGTCGGCTTCCCTGGCACAGGTACACCGGGCCCGCCTGGTCAGCGGTGAGGACGTGGCCGTCAAGGTCCAGCGTCCAGGGATTCAAGAGACCATGGCCCAGGATATTGACATTATGCGCAGCATGGTCAAGTGGGCCTCCCGGTTCATCCGCAGCACCCAGGTGATTGACATTCGCGGGGTGGTCGAGGAGCTCTGGGAGACCTTCCAATCCGAAGTCGACTTCCAGCAGGAGGCTGAGAATCTGGCGGAGTTCAAGGATTTCTGTGACTCATACGCCTACATCGACTGCCCGAAGCCCTATCCCGAACTGTGCACCAGGCATGTGGTGGTGATGGAGTACATCGACGGGATATCCCTCTCACGGCCTGCCCAGTTGGTGGCCAAGGGCTATGACCTGAAGGAGATCGGCACCAAGCTGGTCGACAACTATGCCACCCAGATCATGGATCAGGGCTTCTTTCACGCCGATCCTCACCCCGGCAACATCATCATCCGCGATGGCTGCATAGTCCTGATCGACCTGGGGATGGTCGGTCGCCTGGACAAGGTGACCAAATCGGCCTTGAAGGATATGATTTTCGCAGTAGGCCGCGAGGATTCACCAGCCCTGGCCCAGGGGCTGCTCCGCTTTGCCGGTACGGGAGAGGCTCGGGCCGAGGATTACCCCTATCTCCTGGCCGACCTGGATGCGGTCGTCCAGCGGTTCGGCAAGCTGGACCTGGCCGATCTGGACATCGCCGAATACGTCAATGCCGTGATGAAGCTGGCTGCCCGGCATGGCATCAAGGTACCGGGGTCGGTGACCATGGTGGCGCGGTGCCTGGTCACCCTTGAAGGACTCTTGGATGAGTTCCTGCCTGAGGCCAACATCGTGCAGATCATCACCGATCATGTCGTCTATAGCTTGGGCACGGGATCCATCCTCAAGGAGGAGACCCGGAAGCTTGGCATCCAGAGTGACCTGGCCCTGCATGGCCTTTTGGGCGCCCTGGCTGAGTCCCAGACCGCAACCAAGATGCTGACACGGGGGCAGCTTCGGGCCAATGTACAGCTGGTAGGCTCCGAGGAGCCCTTGCAGCAGCTGTCGGACATGGTCAACAGGCTGACCATGGCCCTGATCGTCGTCGGCCTCTATGTGGGCTCTTCAATCGTCTACTTCGCCCGCATCAAGCCGGTGGTCTTCGGTATCCCGGTGGTCAGCATGCTGGGCTATGTGGTGGCTTTCATTCTTTCGGTCTGGATAGTCCTGGACATCCTGATCAAGCACCGGGTCCTCAAGCGTCGGCGACGCAACGGCGAAGCCTAGACTGAGAGCCCGTCCATCCTGCACAGATATGGATATAGAACTGTCTGATGCTGAATCAGCCGGCGAAGTCCTCCACGGTTTCAGGTGATTCGTGGTTCATGAAGGCGGATTTGCCGGTGTCCATGGACCGCAACCGGTCCATCTCCTGGTCGCTGAGCTGGAAGTCCCAGATGTCGAGGTTCTCACGCATGCGCTCGCGGTGGGTGGTCTTAGGGATGACGATGACCCCGTCCTGAACCAGGAAGCGCAGGGCCACCTGGGCCGTGGTCCGGCCGTGAGCCTGCCCGATCTCGGTCAATGTCGGGTTGGTGAACATCCCCTGACGTCCCTCGGCGAAGGGCCCCCAGGATTCGATCCGGGTGCCGTACTTGTCCATGTAGGCGCGTTCCTGGGGGCGCTGGTGGAAGACATGGGTCTCCAGCTGGTTGACGGCAGGGACGATTCTGTTGAACTTGACCAGGTCCACATAGCGGTCGGCATAGAAGTTCGAGACTCCGATGGCCCGCAGAACACCCTGGTCATAGAGATCCTCAAGGGCGTGCCAGGCTGCGTAGTAGTCGTTGAAGGGCTGGTGGAGGAGGACCAGGTCCAGGTGGTCCGTGCCAAGCTTCTTCATGGACTCCTCGACCGAGGCCTTGGTCTTGTCGTATCCGTAGTTGGTGATCCAGACCTTGGTGGTCAGGAAGACCTGGTCGCGGTCGAGGCCGCTCTGGGCCAGGGCATCTCCGACGGCTTGCTCGTTTCCATAGATTTGGGCCGTGTCGATGGCCCGGTACCCGGTCTCCAGGGCATCCAGCACCGAGCGGCGGCACTCGTCCAGGTCGACGATCTGGTAGACGCCGAAGCCTTCCATGGGCATGAGGACGCCATTGTTGAGCTTGACGGACGGGACAGTGGTGGAAGAATCATTCTGCATGGTTTCTTGCTTCTTTCTTGACAGATTGCTTGATTGGGCTGGCTGAAGGGCAAAGCATGCCTCTATGTTCTGCCGGTTCAAGGATAGGAACTTGAAGCAGCTTGAAGTCAAGCCAGCAAAGCGCGTTCGGTCCCCTGCGATGCTAGCGTGGACAGTGAAGTAGCTGATGGCTGGAGGCGATGATGGGGTCCAAGGCACGATTGGCCGGCAAGGTCGCACTGGGTCTGGGATTGGGGGTTTTGGGGGCCTGGAGCTGGGCTCTGGCCCCCGGCCTTTCGGTGGTTGCGGGCCGAAGAAAGCCTGTAGGCCTGTCGCTGCATCCATATGCTCATAGGGGTCTGCACGATGCTGGCTCGGGGATGGAGACGACCAATCCTAACACTGAACAGACCGCCTACTTGCACCGTATTCATGATTGCCTGAAGGTTGCGTCTGTTAAACCCCTAGGTAGGCACGCTTCGGCTCCGGCCAACCCCCATCGGGTGGTAGCGCCCGAAAATTCGCTGGCTGCCTTCGAAGCGGCCTGTAGGTCCGGCTATGGGATCGAGCTGGATGTCCATCTGAGCCGGGATGGCCAGGTGGTGGTCATTCACGATGGAGACCTGCAGCGGGTCGCTGGCGTCAATCGAGCAGTGGCTGATCTGACTTACGATCAGCTGCGGAGAATCCCTTTGTGCCCAAGCCCAGCCCAGGTTCTCGAGTCCGGGGAAGAGATTCCGGGCTCTGTCGACCACGATGGCGGTCCCGAAACGGAGGGCGAGGACGGGATCGTCAACGATCCTGAATTGCAGCATGTGCCTCTTCTGTCCGAGGTGCTCGCTCTGGTGGATGGCCGGGTACCTCTGGTCGTCGAAATCAAGATGGACCGAGGCTTGGATCGGGAGCTTATGCGTCGGACCGATGCCCTCCTGTCTAAATACCAGGGCCCCTATGTAATTGAATCATTCAACGTCCTGGCCCTTGCCTGGTATCGGGTTCACCACCCAGGCGTCACCAGGGGGCAACTGGTCGCCCCCTATCACGGCCGAGTGGATACCTGCTCCTCGGCTCTGCGCTGGATGGCCGGGTCCCTCCTCTTCAATTGGCTTGGGCGGCCGGACTTCGTGGCCTGCGAGTGGCACAGCGGGCACTCACTGCCCATGCGTCTCTACCGCTTCCTGGGCGGCACTCCCATCGCCTGGACCGTCCGCTCAGAGCGTGCGCAAAAGGCGGCCAGCCCGGACTTCGACGGGATCATCTTCGAGTCGTATCTGCCCGAGAGCTGAACCAGCTGTACAGCCCGGAGGCTGCAGCGGCCAGGCCTATCGCCCAGAGTGCCATGATCAGGAAGTAGCCGTAGGGGAGGGGCACGACGCTCATGTCTATCTGGCCGGACAACTGGTGGAAGATGACGGCCAGCACCCCCGCCATGGCCAGGGCTGAAAGAAGGATGGCCGAAAGAGCATCGATCACTGACTCCCAAATCGAGGAGCAGACCAGAGTTCCACGTGAAACACCGGCGGCCTGCATTCTACGATTCTCCTGACGACGCTCATTGACCGCGATGGCGCATGCCTGGATCAGAAATATGGCCGTCAGGACGATGGCCCCGCTCGCCATCTGGGGCATGGCTCGCTGCGTCTCCTGTGACCTTTGGATGTCGGAACGAATGTACTCCTTCTTGGTGCAGGCCTTGATGCCCTTGCTGTCCCATGAAGCGTTGAGCTTCCTGATCAAATCGTTTGTCTGGACTCGGGGAGCGGTCCTGACCAGGGTGGTCAACCCCCTGTTGTCGGGAGCCAGTTGTGACAGGCTGTCATCCATGATCAGGTAGTCGCCGCTTGTCTGCCCTGTCGGTGTCATGTCAACAATGGCGGTGATGGTCAGCGTGTGACGCTTTTCGTTTTTGTCGATTAAGGTCAGCGTGCGTCCGAGGGGATTCTTTTCCTGACTGTGGCCTTTCGATGTGACGGCGACCTTACCTGGTCCCAGGTCTGCAGCCGAGCCTGTGATGAAAGCAGGACTGATCGTGTCAAGCGCCTTGCCGCTTTTGTTGATGTGCATGGCGCTTATGAAAGGTGCATCGCTTTTGCTGTCTGTGTTGCCCGCTCTTCTCCAAGATTCTTTGCTGTAGGTGACGGCGGATCCTACATCTGCGGACGAGCGAAGTTGCCGGTCCAAATCCCTGGTGTCTTTGGTATCTGTTGTGACCATGACTTCGGCAGCAACCGGCTTGGTTCGGCTGAGGGATAATTGCGCCCAGCTGGACCGTCCCAGGGCTATCAATCCGGTCACGATGACCAGCATCAGTATGATCGGCACCGCGATGGCAGTGGAGCTCCGATTTTCCTTCCGCGCCCTTTGCCGCGCCAGGAGACCTGCACCTCGGAAAGCCAGTTGGAAGGGGATGCCGATCAGATTGGCGCAGGCCGGAACCAGGACAGGGGCCAGGGCACCGATGATGACCAGCAGACAGCCGGTCGTGGCCAGGATCTGGATTTCAATGTCCATGCCATTGAAGCGGTGATAGACCATGGCCAGTCCTCCAGCCAGGCCAACCAGGGCGATTATCAGGCGAAGAGGGCCGATTGATTTGGTTCCCGACCGATTTTCTGAGTCCTGCAAAGCCTCGATGGGAGAGATGGCGGTAATCCTTCTGGCGGCGAACCAGGTTCCTAAGAGGCCTGCCAGGAGTATCCCAGCGAAGGCGAAGATAATTCCCATGGGGTGGGGATGCGCATTCATTTGCAGTGCTTCAAGACCTGAGTTGATCAGGGATTTGGCAAATGCGGGTACCAGCAGGCATCCCGCCGAACTGCCCAAGAGGGCGGCCAAACCCACCGGAATCATGAATTCCAACAGGGAGATGAATCTAACCGTCCTGGGAGAGGCGCCTGAAAGCCGCATCATGGCATACTCGCGACGACGGCGCTCGATCAGGAACCCCACAGAAGTGATGACGAGGAAGATGGAGACGAATCCGCATATGCAGGCGTACATTATGGATATTTGTGAAGCGCCGTCTTGTAAGGACAGGGTCATAGCACGGTCATAGGAATTCATTCCGCCTGTATCCGGCATCCCGTCGCCCTTCCGAGCGGCTATGGCTACCTGGGTCCAGGCGCTGGTAAGAACCGAAGCGGCCATGACCGCCAGGACCATGACCGTGTAGGAGGACCGATGCTCATGCAGAAAGGATCGCACCAGGGAGGCCAGGCCAGGAGTGCGTGCCTTGGTCCGACCTGCGGTGTGCGAGCCACCCCCACCCATCGGTCCTGAGGCCCCGGTTCCTGCCAGTGATCCACCTAGGGAAAGGGACTTGCCCTCCATGGTGTGCTCCTTTCTCGCCCTTGAATGCTGCTGCTGTTCTTATTGCAACACCGGGAGATAGCCCACTCAGGGTGTTTTCAGGGTCAGACCAGGGGAGAACCAGGGTGGCAATGAGTGATTGTGTGCTTGACAGGGGGGGGCGAGAGGGCAGGAGGAGCACGGACGGAGTGGCCACCCTGCCAAGTGCCGTTAGCAAGTGCTGTCATAGAAGGCTATTGAAAAAAGGACCCGAACTGTGCAAAGTTCGGATCCTCGGCAGATTTGGGGTTTGTGCCCCAGTCGATTTAGTGGCTCAGTCGATGACGCCGTAAAGGCGGTCGCCGGCATCGCCCAGGCCTGGCACGATGTAGGCGTGCTCGTTCAGCTTCTGATCGACTGCGCAGACCACCACCTTGAGGTTGATTGAGGGGTCCATCTCCTCCTTGAGGCGGTTCAGGCCCTCGGGAGCGGCCAGAATGTTGATGGAGGTCACGTCCTTGGCGCCGCGCTCGGCCAGGTATTTGGTGGCGGCGATCAGGGTTCCACCGGTGGCCAGCATGGGATCCAGCAGGAAGCACTGACGGCCGGAGAGGTCCTCCGGCAGGCGGTTGGCGTAGGTGATGATGTCCAGGGTGTTCTCGTCGCGCTTGAGACCAAGGAATCCGACCTCGGCCGTGGGCAGCAGCCGGGTCATGCCGTCAAGCATGCCCAGTCCGGCGCGCAGGATGGGGACCACCATGGGGCGCGGGGAGCAGAGCTTCTTGCCCACCATGGGAGCGACCGGGGTCTCGATGGGATGATCCTCGATGTCCAGATTGCGGGTGGCCTCGTAAGCCTCAAGCATGACCAGTTCGCTGATCAGCTCGCGGAAGGTGTTGGAAGGAGTGTTCTTGTCCCGCAGTACGGTCAGCTTGTGCTCGATCAGCGGGTGTTCCAGTACGTGAAGTTCCATACCTCTCAGCGTAGCTCAGCGGGTCGGCTTCTGGTAGCGACCGGCAAGCCATGCTGTCCTTGATTTGGGAATGAAAATGAAAACGCCGAACCATGCAAGCGCCTGTCGGCGCAAACGCCGCTCGCAGCGGCAACAAACGGAGCCCGGGGCTTAGCCATGGTCCGGCGCAGTCCCCATTGTAGGGCATCCCGGGCCTGATCTGCGCTCACGGCGCGCTTACGCTTCCGGCTTGAAAGGGTGGCGGGTTCTACTCCAGCCGTCCTCGCCGCCAGAGTGATGCGCCCCGCATGAAGTCACGGGCCGTCTGATTGAGTGAGTTGACGGTGCGCTGTGCTGCGTCCACCTCCTTGGCCTCCTGACCGTCCAGCTGCCGGCTTTGAGCATCCCGGATGGTGGTCTTGATGCCGCGGGCGATCACGTCGCAGAAGGCTCCGGCCCGTTCCAGGGCTATGGCGAAGTCGCCGGTGAAGGCTCCGGAGAGGATGGAGTCGGCGGTTCGGATGATGTCGTCGGCCTCAGGGGCTTGGTCGACACCGGCTATAGCTGATGCAGCGGTGTCGGTGGGTTCGCCCAGCCGCCACAGCCGACTGATTCCATCGGCGTCCTTACGCATCCAGCTGCGAAGCATGTAGAGTCGCCAAAGAATGCCGGGCAGGGAGTCGGGGTCGCTATCGCTCCAGAGCTCGGCCACGACATCCACGCCCTCGCGGTCCACCAGGGTCAGAACACGTTTTACGATGACGGGGTCGGCGCTGTGGTGGACCCGGTCCAGCAGGGAGGCGGCCGAAACGTGGCTCATCTCGCTGATCTGCTGCGGGTCCATGCCTCCGGAGAGTTGGTCGGCGATGGCCGGATCCAGCTGGCCCGGGCGTGAGGGTCGGGATGCTCCGGTGCCGGACGCCACGAATCCCGTGCGAGAGGACCGGATTGAGGATGAGCCGATTCTGGAGTTGCTGTCAGTAGACAATGGGAGTCACCTTCTGTATGTCGATGATGGTCGGATGATTGGGGTCGCCGGTCAGACTGAGGACGACGGCGTTGCCGGTGGGCATGAAGGGGGAGTCGTCGGGCAGCCGTTTGGACAGCGATCCGCTGGAGCACAGCCCGCGCAGCTTTTCGAAGATGCCGCCCAGAACCGGGCGATGCATGCAGATCATTGTGGTTCGGTTTCCTGTCAGCAGATCGGCCATCTGCCTGTCCAACCAGCTGTGGGCCTGTTGGGGGCGGCGATGGTAGGAGGACTCCGTCAGGCAGGCCACCATCTCCATGGGCAGGCCTACCTCGTCGGCGTAGGGTCGCAACGTCTGCACACAGCGGATCCAGGGGGAGGACAGGAGGCGGTCGGGCGCGAAGCAGGCCAGCTCCCGAGCCAGGGCGTAGGAGGTGCCGGCGCCCCTGGGGGTCAGAGGACGATTCGCGTCCTTTCCTGTCCACTCCTTGCGTGCCACTGCCTTGCCGTGGCGGACGATGATCAACTGACGAGCCCGGATGCCGCCCTGCTCCACCCTGTCCACGAAGGCATCCAGTATGGTTCTGTCGCTGGGGTGGGTCAATAGTTTGCGGGCTTCGGAGGCTCCGACCCATCGTATCTGGTCGACTTCCCTGGAATCAGGCCGGTGGATGGGTCCCAGCAGTGCGCTCTGACCGGCGGCGTGTTCCGAGTCGGTCAGCGTGGCCATCCAGTAGCAGATATGTTTGAGCCTGCCGCCCTTGCCGCCCCGGCGTCGGCCCTCGTTGTTCAGGGGATATTCGGCATCTCCCAGGTATGGCCCCAGCCGGACAAGACAGCCTGTCTCCTCGCCCACCTCGCGCACGGCTGCCCGCATGTGGGTCTCACGATTCTCCAGCTTGCCCTTGGGCCAGCTCCAGTCGTCGTACTTGGGACGATGGACCAGACAGAGCTCCAGCTCGTCAAGGTCGGAGCGTGGGCTGGCTCCCGGGGCCGCCCGGCCGTCGTCGCTGAATTTCATCCATCCCTGGAAGCTTGTGCGCCACCGGTAGAGGATGGCTCCGGCTGCCTCGACCGTCCTGCTCATGGCCGGGTGCCATCCCAATCGTCTGCCTTGGCGGCAGCCCTGCGGGCCTGGAGGCGTATCATCATCGCCTGGCCCTGGGGGTTCGTGCGTGACGGTCGATCAGGTACTCCTGCGAGTCGACCAGAGGCTTGCCCTGGTCATCGCGGCTGTGGCGCACGTAGGTGCCGTCGGGCTGCATGTGCCAGGAGCTGGTGGTGTCGGCCATCTGTAGATCCACATAGTCGATCAATCCCTGCACCTGCTCGGGCGCAGTGATGCGAACCAGCGCCTCCACACGGCGGTCCAGGTTACGGTGCATCAGATCGGCAGAACCTATCCAGACTTCAGGTCCGGCCAGGGGACCCTCGCCGATCTGAGGGCCTTGGGAGTTGGCGAAGGCGAAGATGCGGCTGTGCTCCAGGAATCGTCCCAGGATGGAGTGGACTCGGATATTCTCGCTCAGTCCGGGCACACCTGGTTTCAGGGAGCAGATGCCGCGCTCCACGATGTCGATGCGAACCCCTGCCTGGCTGGCCCGGTAGAGGGCATCGATGATCTTTTCGTCCACCAGGGAGTTGACCTTGATCCGTATCCACGCAGGCTTGCCGTTCAGGGCGGTTTCTTCCTCACGGGCGATCCGCTGCAGCAGCCCGGAGCGGACCGTGCGCGGGGCTACCAGCAGGCGGTGGAAGGAGGACTTGGGCGCATAACCTGACAGCTGATTGAAGAGCCGGGTCAGATCCTGTCCCACCACCGGGTCGCAGGTGAGCAGACCCAGGTCGGTGTATTGGCGGGCGGTCTTGGGGTTGTAGTTGCCGGTGCCTACGTGGCAGTAACGACGCAGGCCGTCCTGCTCCTGACGAACCACCAGGGAGAGCTTGCAGTGGGTCTTCAGCCCCACAATGCCGTAGACCACATGGACGCCGGCCCGTTCCAGCTGACGCGCCCAGGCGATGTTGGCCTCCTCATCGAACCGGGCCTTGATCTCGACCAGGGCCAGGACCTGCTTGCCGGCGTGTGCGGCATCCACCAGGGCATTGATGATGGGCGAGTTGCCCGAGGTCCGGTAGAGGGTCTGTTTGATGGCCAGTACTCGCGGATCGGCCGCCGCCTGCTCCAGGAAGGCCTGAACCGAAGTAGAGAAGGAGTCATAGGGATGGTGAAGGAGGATGTCATGCTCGCGGATGGCGGCGAAGATGTCCTGGGCTTGGCTGGATTCCACCTCGGCTATCTGTCGGTTTGTGGTGGGGATGAAGGGGCGAAACTTGAGGTCGGCCCGGTCGATGGACTGCAGCTCGAACAGGACCGTGCAGTCCAAGGGGGCAGGCAGCCGATAGACCTCCTCCTGGTTGACCCGGAGCTTGCTGGCCAGCAGCTGGGAGAGGAAGGGAGAGGCGGAGTCGGAAATCTCCAAGCGGATGGGCGGTCCGAACCGCCGCTGCAGCAGCTCCTTTTCCATGGCATTGAGCAGGTTCTCTGCGTCGTCCTCTTCTACGTCAATGTCTTCGTTGCGGGTGACGCGGAAGGAGCGGGCCTCTTTGATGATCATGCCTGGGAAGAGGTATTCCAGGTGGGCGATGATCAGGTTCTCCATGGTGATGAACCCGTAGCGCTCCTCCCGGCCCTCCTCGTCGGTCAGATCGTCCACAGGAACCAGACGGGAGAGGTTGTCGGGAATCTTGACGCGGGCGAAGTGGGTCTTGCCTGAGGTCGGGTTCTCCACCAGGACCGCCAGATTCAGGGAGTTGCCTGAGATATAAGGGAAGGGGTGGGCCGGGTCGACGGCCAGCGGGGTCAGGACCGGAAAGACCTGGTTGCGGAAGAACTTGGTGAGCCGTTCCTGCTCTTGGCTGCTCAGCTGTGGCCAGCTCAGCAGGATGATGCTTTCGGCGGCCAGATCCGGCAGGATGTGGTCGATGACATAGTGGGCATGCTCGTCTTGGAGCTTATGCGCTTGTTCGGAGATGGCCCTCAGTTGCTGGCGGGGACTCATCCCGCTGGCGGCCGTCACAGCGATGCCAGTGTCCACGCGACGCTTCAGACCTGCCACGCGGACCATGAAGAACTCATCGAGGTTGCTGGCAAAGATGGCGGCGAAGTTGGCGCGTTCCAACAGGGGCACGCTCTCGTCCTCGGCCAGTTCCAGCACACGTTTGTTGAACTTGAGCCAGCTCAGCTCCCGGTCAAAAAAGCGATCCTCAGGCAAGGGCGAGACCGGGTGATCCGAGTGCTTGGATACGTGCCGTGCCTGGCCGTCGGTCTCGGCAATATGCTCCGCGATCTGGCTGCGTAGCAAGGCCTTGGAGGGTGCGTCAAATTTCTGAACCATACCATAGCACTTTATTCGCAGGTGCCGTCCTCTGCAATCGTTGATAACGCTTGTGGATAAATAGGAACGGCCCCCCGCAGGAGGCCGTTCCCACAAGGTCGGTCCAGATGGAATCTCTGCACAACATCATCGTTGCAACGGTCAAGTCTTATACACCCGTTCAACGTATCGGTCCTAGTGGCCATACACTTTGTGGGCTTCCGTATTCTCGAACCGTCCTTGTATATGCCATTATGCCAGTTTTCAGGCCGCTGGCAAGCATGCCTGGCAGTTGGGGCGAAGAAAGTGGTCTGCTTGGTCTTTTGTGCGATTGCGTGCATTACGGCAGGCCGAATACACCAAGTTTGGAGGAATCTGTTGCTTCCCTGTGATTATCTGAGGCCTTTCATGGATACGGGCTCAATAATACTGCAGTTTCAGGCGTGTCGTGACCACGATGAATTCGTGCACAGTGAGGGCGAAGCGATGTGGAGGCATAGGGTCATTCGACCACATAAGCCCGGGGAGCTGGTGCCGATGCCAGGGGGCGGATGTACTGGTAGCCATGACAGCAATGAGCATAGATAGACCGCCGATGATGGTAAAAGGCGGCATGGAAGGGCGAGAGCCTGACTGGGCCCCGCATTCCTTAAATTCAGTTGGGTTGCCTACTGAACACCGACCAGGGAGAGTGATGGGCGCGGTCCGACAGTTTGATTTTCCAGAGTCCCCAGGATCGGGTCGCCTGCAAGACGAGGATGCCGTTCGGTTCAAGCAACCCAGTCTGTCCAATCGGCGGATTGCGGGTGATGATGCTGAATATGAGTCCGCCGTGACCGGTCTGGTCTTTCTCTCGGCCTCGGGAGGAATCGGGCTGACAACCATGACGGCTCTGATGGCCAAACAGCTTCGGGACATGGCCTTGTCATGCGCTCTGGTGGATCTGGACCTGGATGGCGGAGGGATGGATGTTCTGGTCGGCATCGAGGGGGCGCCTGGCATGCGGCTTGGGCGAATCCACGCGCCCCTGGGTCGTGTGGATCCTCAGGCACTCCGTGAAGAACTGCCGATCTGGGATGGCATCCCGCTGCTCAGCAATGATCCTTGGAGTGCTCCGCCACAGGGCTGGTGGGACCTGGATGCGGCAGTCAGTGCAATGGCTGGATTTGCTGATCTCTTGCTGATTGATGCCGGTCGGGGCCAGGGTCTGGGTAATCTGCGCTCGCTGAAAGGGTTGCCTTCGCTGTTGATGGTGGACATGACCGTGCTGGGCCTTGCACGGGCGAAGGCGCTTCTCCACGCTCTGAACGGCCGAAGAGGTGCTGGTGATCGCGTCCAAAACAGTCCATTGATTTCATGCAGGCCCCCCATGGCTCTGATTGGCATGATGCCCACACAGCACCGAGTCAGTCATGGCGTCGACCCGGAACAGGCGGAGGATTTTCTGGGCCGATCGGTGGACGTGGTTCTTAAGCCGCAACCGAAGCTGTCGGCATCCGTTCTGGATGGGCGTGGCCTGGAACGGGTGCCGCGTGCCTACGCACGTGCCCTTCATCCTTTGGCTGAGCGGATCGCAGGGATGATCGTCGTCGGGGAAAGAAAAGGAGAACGGATCTCTTCGCGCGAATCGGTTCGGTCTGGAGCTGTCAAATGATCATAGGAAGTGGGAAAAGCAATGAAGATTCATTCCCTGACGACGATTCCGATCAGCCGCCCACTTTCGGGTACTTGGACGGGCTGACGAACGATCCTGCGGTGACCGACATCGCAGTGACCGGTCAGGGCCATGTCTGGATCGACCGAGGCGCGGGCATGGAGGAGGTTCTGCTTCGGCCTGGATTCGCGGGCCCTCGAGCTGTGAGGGACTTTGCCGTGCAGCTATGCGCTCAGCTGGGACGTCGCCTGGACGATGCCCGGCCTATGGCTGATGCTTCCAGCAGGGAGGGGATCAGAGTCCACGCCGTGCTGGCCCCACTCGTTCCCGAGGGTGCCGCCATTTCCATCAGACTGCCCAACAGACACCCGCCAGGTCTGGAGGAGCTGGCGGCTGCCGGGCTGTGTCCCGCCAGCTGGCTCTTCATCCTTCGGGCGCTGGTGGTCAATCGGGCCAGCATTCTGGTAACCGGAGGCACGGGTGCCGGCAAGACCACACTCCTACGAGCCCTGCTTGGCATGTGCCCGCAGGAGCAACGGCTGGTCGTCGTGGAGGAGGTCCGTGAGCTTGGACGTATCGCCGGCCACAGGAATATGGTTTCCCTGGCTGTCAGAGAGTCCAACGTTGAAGGGGCAGGGGGTGTGGGGCTGGTCGATTTGGTCAAGGCCACACTGCGCATGCGGCCCGATCGGATCATCCTGGGCGAGTGTCGGGGTGAGGAGATAGCTGATCTGCTGCGGGCTTTCAATTCCGGTCATCGGGGTGGCATGGCAACGCTGCATGCCGACAACGTGGAACGCGTCCCTGCCAGGCTGGCGACTCTGGGGTTGCTGGCGGGGTTGCAGCCGAGGGCCCTGGCTGCTCTGGCGCAGGGGGCGTTCGATGCTGTTATCCATCTGGAACGTTCCGGCGGCCACAGACATATCGCTCAAATTGGTCGACTGACAACTGCAGCCGATGGCCGGCTTCTTGGGGAGGCCGTCTGTACATGGACGGGCCGAGGGGCCGCTACATATGGAACGGCTTGGTCGAAGTTCGCCAGGCGGTGGGGCATTGTGACCAGCGCCCAGGCGAGCGTTCCGTAGTTGAGGTGGATGATGAATGATGAGACTGCGGCCTGGCTGGCTGCAATGATGACGGCTATTGCCTGTCTGGTCTTGCTTGCGCCTAACGGCAGCGCAGCCGCACGACTGAAGGCCATGTCAGTCAGGCCCTCGAGACAGTCGGATCGGCCCGGCCTGGCGGTGCTGGTCACTTCCCTGCTGGCTTATGTCGACAATGGAGGCGGTCTGGTAGAGGCTTTCGAGGAAGCATCCGGGCGGCGGTTCGCCACCCAGGAGGTCACACGGGAACGTGTCATGGTCATGTTGGAGAACCGATGCTTGCCTCAGGAACGGGGGCCGACTTTGACAATCATGGCCCAGGCTCTGATGGCCTGTTATGGGCTCAGCGCCATCCTGGGCTGCCGGGCTTCTGATGGGCTGCGGACCGTGGCAGCTATGCAGAGGCGGCGGGCGGCTCTGGATGAGGCCCGAGAAAAAGCCTTTGCTGTGCCCAGGGCCACGATCCGCCTCCTGTCGACCTTGCCGGTGTTGACCATCATCATGGGAGAGTTCATGGGTGCGCGACCGTTGTCCTTCCTATGTCGCCCAGGCCTGGGAACTATATGCCTGATCCTTGGGGTGGCCTTCTATGTTCTCGGTCTGGTTTGGATACATCTGCTGATGAACGATCTGGGCAGGGAGGACTTATGGATCTGAAACCACTGATTGCTGCTCTGTCGAGCATGCTGGCCTTGCTGTTGGTGGAATCCGACGGCCCGGGTGATCGATTAGCCGATGAGCAGGTCTCCACGCCATCCTTGAGCCTGGTATTGGCCTTGTTGGGAGTCGCTGTTCGCCAGGGGGCCTCCCTGCCCAGGGCCCTGGATGTGGTTGGCGGGCTGCTGCCAGGCCCTTATGGGCTTCGGATGGTTCGCGTGGCTCACCTGCTCGGACGTGGCAACGGATGGGATCTGTCCTGGTCGGGAGCGATCGGGGATTCTGATTATGGGCAGTCCATGCGAGTCCTGGCTGACTGTCTGGAGCCGTCCTGGCGTTTGGGATCATCACCTCTGACGCGGATCGAGACGACCTTGCGCCAGTTGGATCACCATGCCCGCAGCGTGCTGGCCCGGGCCACGGCGACGATAACCGTCAGGCTGCTGGTGCCGACCGGGCTGTGCATCCTGCCGGCCTTCGTGCTGATCGGAGTCATCCCCTGCATTGCGGCCTTCGTAGGCGGGATGTCCTGAGGGCGTGGAGTCCATGCTGACACAGTTGTCCACAGGCTGCCGATGTAGGTCCACTCGTCCACATGCATCTGACAAGGAGACAGAAAGGGTCTGGAACGGGCAGAGTGAAAGGTATCGGATGCCGATTCTCTGAGGAACGGCCATTCGCCAGGGCGGGGAAGACCAAGAAAGGCAAAGGTGAGAACGATGACATATTCACAGGAGGTTGCGACGGTCTTCCATCTGCAGACCAGACAGGCAGGAGGGCAATTGGTGCCAACTGAGACATGGCCTGCTACCAGTGCCGGATCCCGGTGGCTGCAAAGAATGAGGCAGCGTTCCAACCGGTTCATGACGGCTCTGTACATTCGCATCAGCCAAGCTATGGACTCTGCAGCGAGTGCTCTGCGTGCGCGGATGGGTGTGGTGCTGGCCAGGCCTGAATCGGGGGCCATCACTGCTGAATACGCCGTGATCATGGTGGCAGCTGCCACGTTGGCTGGCGTATTGCTGGCCATTGTCAAATCCTCTTCCACGCGTACTTTGCTGATGGGTTTGGTGAAGAAGGCGCTCAGTGCCGCTGGCTGAAAGACGGTCCGAGTGGAGACGACGGTGGCGATCCGATGACGGTACGGTAACGGCCGAGTTCGCCATCGTTCTTCCCGCCGTCATGGTTCTGGCTCTCTTACTGCTGACGCTGACCCAGACGATCAGAACCGGCATGGTTTGTCAGGATGCGGCTAACGCGGCTGCCAGAAACCTGATCGTCACCCGGGGCAAGGGTGATCCCCAAGGGCTGGTGCATCGGATGGTCGGCCCTCATGCTCAAGTGAAGTTGAGCCCATCGGCCGGGCAGACGGCAGTCAGGGTGTCATGCCCAGTGGTTTCCGGCCCCATGGGCGTGCTGCCTGCGCAGGTCCACGGCGATGCCGTGGCCATATTGGAGGAATGAGTCATGTTCGGACATGTCAGAAGGACGCGCGTAGAGCGTACCGGTTCGTGGCTAGGAGGTTCGGATCCTGGCTCTGGTACGGTTTTGGGCATCATGCTGATGGCTCTGGTTGGCCTGGGTCTGGTTCTGGCCGCCCTGCTGGGCAATCTCATGATCTGTCGGACACATGCACGCACCGGTGCCGATGTCTCGGCTCTGGCTGCAGCTTCCGCCCTGGACGAAGGGCAGGCGCAGCCCTGTACTCTGGCCTCCCGGGTCGCCCGTCTCAACCGCGGGGTCCTGACAGACTGCCAGGTGGATGGGAGCGACGTGAAAGTCTCGGTGGGGGTAGACACCGGAATCTCGATGATGCCGCGTCTGGTCCAGTCTGCCCGGGCAGGGCCTGAGCCCTGTGAATGAGAAAAGGAAGCGTGGTCGGAAGCCTTAGGAAGGAAAGCGAACGTGTCTAAAGAAATGGATAGCCTTAAACCATGGCACTAGCACTCTATCGGCGGTATCGGCCTGACACTTTTGACGGCATCATCGGTCAGAAGCAGGTCACCGTGCCCCTTACCCGAGCTCTGGATGAGAACCGGCTGACCCATGCCTACCTCTTCTCCGGTCCCAGGGGATGTGGAAAGACCAGCAGTGCCAGGATTTTCGCCCGCTGTGTCAACTGCGCCAAGGGACCGACCAGCCATCCCTGCGGCGAATGCGACAGCTGCAGGGATCTGGCCACGGGAGGCCCCGGTTCCATCGACGTGGTGGAGATTGACGCCGCCAGCCATAATGGCGTTGACGATGCAAGGGAGCTCAGGGAGCGGGCAGGCTTTGCCCCTGTGCGTGACCGCTACAAGATCTTCATTTTGGACGAGGCCCATATGGTCACCCAGCAAGGATTCAATGCCCTGCTGAAGATCGTCGAGGAACCGCCGGAACACGTCATGTTCATCTTCGCCACCACAGAGCCGGAGAAGGTGATCGGCACCATCCGCTCCCGCACCCATCATTACCCCTTCCGTCTCGTGCCTCAGGAAGTCATGGGGCCTTATCTAGAGGGCATATGTAAAAAGGAGGACATCAAGGCCGAGCCCGGTGTCCTCAAGCTGGCCATGCGGGCTGGAGGCGGATCGGTGCGTGACACCCTTTCTGTGTTGGACCAGCTCATGGTAGGCGCTGACGAGCACACCATCACCTATGATGCGGCTGTAGCTCTGCTGGGGTTCACTCCTGCCGCACTGATCGGCGAATCTGTGGATACACTGATCAACCACGATGGTGCTGGTCTCTACGGGGTCATTCAAAAGGTGGTCGTCGGCGGGTTCGAGCCCCAGCGCTTCGTTGAGGATCTGCTGGCCCATGTCCGCGACCTGCTGGTTCTCAAGCTGGCGGGGGAACGGGCTGAAAGCGTGCTTAGCGAAGATGCCGACGACGACCAGGTGGCCGATCTGCGTCGGCAGGCGGATGCGTTGGATCTGCAGGTCCTGACCAGAATGGCCGACATCATCAACGATGCGCTGGCGGGAATGAACGGGGCCACTTCGCCCAGGATGCGCTTGGAGCTGCTGGCCGCCAGGCTGCTGGCAATTGGCTGCGAACCTATGGAGCAAGCAACGGTTGCAGGGGGAGCTTCCACCAGTGGCGCGGCCCCGGCGCCCACCCGCAGCGGGTTCATTGGCGCTGACAGGTCTCAGCAGAACGGTCGGCCGTCCAAGGCATCACAATCTGGTCGTGCTGACGGTGCTGTTCGTCCTGAACAGTCTGGCGGGGCGGGTTCGTCGTCTGCTGCGATATCTACCACCTCGGCCGGGTCGCGGAACATGGCAGGTTCCCATTCCGATTCCCCGGCTGAGGGAAAGCAGGAAGGCGAAGGGCAGCCTGATCATTCCGGCTCTGCCCAACCCGTGCGGAAGGAAGTTCCTTCCTCGCCGGCTCAACAGCCTGTGGCGCAGCATGATACTTCACGAGGACAGGAAACAGAGGTTCCGACCGGCACAGAGCTGGACAAGCGCTGGGATGCACTGGTGGCTGCCCTGCCGGATGAGGTACGTCAGTATGTGGTGCGGGACCGTGTGCCTACCGTGGCCATGAAAGCAGACCCATCCGGACGCAAGAGACTGTCTATGACCTTCGACCGTCCACTCAGCCAGCATGCTTTCGCTATGGCTGTGGCTGCACAGTCGGTTGATGGGGAGACCAAGGTGCCGCGTATCGTCATGGTCCGCGCTCGCCAGGAGTTCGGACAGTCCACCATGATTGCTCCATCGGGGACGGCTGCCAACGGTGAGACTGTGGAGTCCGTCAACAGGATGTCTCCCCAGCGTCGTGCAGAGGTCAAAAAGGAGGTGGCTCTAGCGCGAGCTGGATTGGCCACCATGAACCTTGGAGCGGCGGTTATGCCTCATGCGGCCACGGAACAGGGGCATGCCCCTAGGAAGATGACGGCATCTGCTGGTCATGAGGGTGGGGCCGGAGCATCGGCATCGGAGGGAAGGTCCACCTCTGGAGAAGCTGTAGGAGACGGGAATTCCGACGACGCACACCACCCAGTCGGCGGTCCGATCCAGTCGTCTCCGGAAGCGTTGCCGTCGGCAGGCTTTGGCTCTACTGCTTCGACGGTATTGCCAGACGATGATCCCTGGGCCCACCCCATGCCAGCGACTCATGCGCCGCAAAAGGTCTGGCAGCCCGGTGAGGGCAGCGACGGATCCAATGGTCAGAAAGACCATGAATCCAAAAAAGTAGCTCTGCCGGACATGAGCGACGACACGGATCCTTGGGCCGTGCCCGATTCCGGGACCAGCGCCGCAGCCTCTGCAGTGTCCTCCGACAGTCAAAGCCATGAAGTTTCTCAGTCGGTTGATTCATCCGGTCAGGGAAGCGCCTCGAGTGCAACCTCGGATCCGACATCGGGAACTGGAGCGGTTTCCGATGAAGGGGTCATGGCGACTGGCGTATCAGTCTCGTCGGATGCGCAGAGCAACGTTCACAGTTCCGAGTCTGCCGGCGGCTCGGGTGGCCCCCAGGCAATGGCAAAGGCTGCTGGAGCTGAGAGCAGGAGAGTGCCGGCAGGCTTTGCTGGTTCGTCCTCCAGTGGTTCCGATCAGGACGGGGCCTCGCCTGCTGCAGTCTCCTCCCAGGCTTCAAGGCCGTCAGTGGATCCTGAGGACGATGTCTATTCCATGGACGATGCCAGGCTCGGGGCGGACAATGCCATGAACCAGGATGAACTGACAAAATTGTTTGACGTGACCAAGGTGGAGGACTTTGCTGCTGACGACCCCCAGAATCCGATCAACGTCCAAAAGCGCCGGCAGGAACAGGCGCAGCAACAGGGAGGTGAATGATGGCTGCTACCTATGATGGAGCCATTCAAGAGCTGATTGATGCCTTTGCTCAACTGCCGGGCATTGGCCCCAAGGGTGCGCAGCGCATCGCCTTCTACATTTTGGGAGCCGATCGGCGTAGCGCTCAGGATTTGGCCGATGCTATCGTCGCCGCCAAGGAGAAGGTTCGGTTTTGCGAGATCTGCGGCAATGTCTGTGAGACCAGCCCGTGCCCTATCTGCCAGGATCCGCGTCGTGACCGCAGCATCATCTGCGTCGTCGAGGAGCCCAAGGATGTCATGAGCATCGAACGTACCGGAGAATATCGGGGCCTTTATCATGTTTTGGGCGGGGCCATCGACCCTATGTCCAACGTCGGGCCTGGCGATCTGCGCATTCCCGAGCTCTTGAAGCGGTTGGGGACGGATCAGGTCAAGGAGGTCATGCTGGCCTTGGATCCTAACATCGAAGGCGAGGCCACCACCACCTACCTGGGAAGGCTGCTGGGCCCTCTGGACCTGCGGGTCACCAGGCTGGCCAGCGGTCTGCCCGTCGGCAGCGATCTGGAATATGCCGATGAGATCACCCTTGGCCGGGCAATATCCGGCCGTCGCGATCTGTAAGGCCTGCGGTCACTGATTCACGGGTTCCCTGGCTGCCGTCAATGTTTCGCATATTGGTGGAGGGGGTCTGATAGAACGGTGTCGTTCGTATAATCCATGTAATCAACATGTTGCAGATGATGGTCTAGTGGCTTAACCGTCGCGGGATGGAACAGCAGTGGCACTTATCGTTCAGAAGTATGGCGGGTCCTCGGTGGCGGACTCGGACTCCATCAAGCGTGTGGCCAAGCGCATCATTGACACCAAGCGCGCTGGCAATGACATCGCTGTGGTGGTTTCCGCTATGGGGGACACCACTGACGATCTGATTGACCAGGCCATGGATGTGGATTCCAATCCTCCCGCCCGAGAGATGGACATGCTTATGACGGCGGGGGAGCGCATCTCCATGAGTCTGCTGGCCATGAGCATCCATGCGCAAGGCGAGCGCGCCCACTCCTTCACCGGTTCGCAGGCGGGATTCATGACCGATGCCCGCTACGGCGCAGCCCATATCCGCCATGTCCGACCTCAGCGTGTCATGAAGGCCCTGGACCGAGGCGAGGTGGGAATTGTGGCAGGCTTCCAGGGGGTCAATCCCGATGGCGACGCCACCACCCTGGGTCGTGGCGGCTCGGATACCTCGGCTGTGGCCCTAGCCGTGGCACTCAAGGCGGACGTCTGCGAGATCTATACCGATGTGGATGGCGTCTTTACCGCCGATCCGCGCATTGTGCCCACCGCCCGTAGGATCGCCCGCATTTCATATGAGGAGATGCTGGAGATGGCGGCCGGCGGATCCAAGGTGCTGGCCCTGCGCTGCGTGGAGTATGCCCAGCGCTTCCGCATGCCCATCCATGTGCGCAGTTCCTTTTCCCATCGCCCAGGCACGCTGATCATGCCCGACGATGTCGATGCTGACAAGATTCCCAATTTGGAGACCGGCCAGCTGCCGGATCGCCCCGCCGCACGCGCTGACAAGTGACGGGATATGACGGAAGGAAGGACATGACCAACGGCGAATCCATGGGTGACTTGTTCCCGGACCTGAACGGCCCTGAGTCACCCATCATCTCAGGGGTTGCCCACGACCGCAGTGAGACTCAGGTCAGTCTGCGTGCCGTGCCCGACCGACCTGGCGTGGCCGCACAGCTCTTCACCATCCTTGCCGAGGGCGGCATCAACATCGATATGATCGTCCAGGCTGGGGCGGCTACCGGTACCGTGGACATCTCCTTTACGTTGCCGTCCGCTCAGGCTGATCAGGTGGTTCCCATGCTGGATGACTCCCGCGAGCAACTGGGGTTCCGATCAGTGGACATCAATCCCGAGGTGGGCAAGGTGACCCTGGTGGGCGTAGGGATGAAAACCCATTCGGGCATCACCGCCACCTTCTTCCGGGCCTTAAGCGACCGACATATCAACGTGCTCATGATATCGACCTCCGAGATCCGCATCTCCGCCTTGGTGCCTATCCAGGACCTGGACGAGGCGGTACGGGCCATCCATACGGCCTTCCACTTGGATGCTGATCAGGTCGAGGCGGTCGTTTATGGCGGCACGGGTCGCTGAGCGGAGAGGAGAGAGCAATGACGAATAAGGCTGATTTGGCGGGCAACGGACGTCGCGGCATCAATGTAGCCGTTCTGGGTGCCACCGGCCAGGTAGGCATGGTCATGCGCCGCATGCTGGACGAACGGAACTTCCCCGTGGCCGACCTGCGATTCATGGCCTCGTCCCGGTCGGCCGGAGAGCAGCTGCGCTGGCGTGACAGGACCATCACGGTCGAGGATGTGGAGCAGGCCGACCTGAGCGGGATCGATCTGGCCATCTTCTCCGCCGGCGGCTCGACCTCAGGAACCTGGGCTCCTCGCTTCGCTGAGGCCGGGGCCTACGTGGTCGACAACTCCTCCCATTGGCGGATGGATCCCGAGGTTCCCCTGGTGGTGTCTGAGGTCAACCCCGAAGACCTGGATCTTATCCCCCGTCGGATCGTAGCCAATCCCAACTGCACCACCATGGCCTGCATGCCGGTGCTGAGCCCCTTGGCCAAGGCATACGGTCTGCACCGCCTGATCGTCTCCTCATACCAGGCCGTGTCGGGGGCTGGGCGTGCCGGCGTCCTTCAGCTGCGCGACGAGGCGAAAACCGCCGTGGAGCAGGGCGCTGACCGACTGGTCTTCGACGGATCGGCCATCGAGTTTCCCCCGCCCACCAAGGTGGTGCGCACCATTGCCTTCAACGCCGTACCTTTTATAGGCGACTTGGTCGATGACGGCAGCGGGGAGACCGACGAGGAGCAGAAGCTGCGCAATGAGAGCCGCAAGATCCTGCACCTGCCTGATCTGGCCGCCTCCTGCACCTGTGTGCGGGTAGGAGTCTTCACAGCCCACGGCATGAGCATCAATGCCGAGTTCGAGCACGATGTGACCCCTGATCAGGCCCGTGACCTGCTATCCAAGGCCCCCGGAGTAAGTCTGGCGGAAATACCCACCCCTCTGGATGCAGCCGGCAAGGACCCCAGCTTCGTGGGACGTATCCGCCAGGACCAGGCTGTGGAAGGCAAGCGGGGATTGTCCATGTTCGTGGCCAACGACAACTTGCGCAAGGGGGCAGCCCTCAACGCCGTGCAGATCGCCGAGCTGATCGTCCGTAAGCATTTCGCCGACAGGATCTGATTGTGCATCTGGGCTGATTGCTTGGCAGATCTAAAGTATCCCGCATATCTCTTGGGTATGGGAACATCGGCTCTACCAGGCCTTGTCAGCCTGATGGCTCTCATATAGGGTCAGCCCTGTTTGGCCTTTGCTTGGCTCGGAGCTTGTGAGGCTTGTCTGCCCGATCTTCTCTGCTGTTGATCCAGATCAAGTATTCCCTCGGCCGTGTCGCGGTCGGTGGCCAGTGCCGAGATAAGCCCGGCCCGCAGACAGGCGAGGATGCTGGCAACTTTTTGCGGTCCCCAGGCCACGCCTATGACCAGGGGTATCCGCTTGAGACGTTCGAATTCAATCGATATAGTGCGTTCGCACAGGCTGGTTTGGATGTGGCGGCCCTGGGCATCAATGTGGTGTCCGCAGATGTGTCCCACCGCCTTGAGCTCGGTCACCTCTTTGACGAAAGCCGCATTCTCGTAGTCCTTGAAAATGTGCCCTGATCTTCCCTCCTTGACCGACCCGACTCCTACCACCGCAACGTCGGCATGACCGCCCAGGGACAGGGTGTCGGCGATCTGGCGTTCTTTGCGCATGGCTTCAGCCACAGGGGTTGAAGACAGGATCATGGGCACCGGCAGCGTCGAGTAACTGCCGCCCAATCGTTGGGCCAGCATGCGGCATATCTCCGGTGAATCCGTCATGGGATTGGTTGGCGACAGGGAACCGATCATCTGCACGACCTTGGATTTTGTCCAGTTTTGCAGGGGAACTTCACGAACCGTGTAGGCGACCGCGTTGCCATTGGAGACGGTTATCAAAGAGTCGGGCCTGGTCTGCTCAACCAGGAGAGCCGCCGCGCTTCGGGGTACGACATCATACCCGGTGCATCCTTGCGGTGGCTCCGAGACCCGAGCACAACGGATGTTGAATTGCCGGATCAGCCTGGACTCCAGGTCTTCAAGCCGTTCCAGTGGATTCTCAATGGAGATTTTTACCAGTCCTCGCTCTTGGGCCTCCTTCAGCATCCTGGAGACGGAGGGACGGGAATAGCCCGTCTCTGTGGCGATCTGGGACTGCAGCATGTGGTCCTGGTAGTACATGCGGGCTACGCGAAGAAGCAGCTGGACCCGCTTGCGGGCATCCGAACTGGTCATCATCTGTAAATCGCTGAACATATGTACATGTTATCAGAATCAATGAAAAACTGCTTATCTGCTCTTGAAGGTCGAAAAACAGCTGTTCCAAAGGTAAAAATGCAATCTATATGCGTTTAAACCTGTAGTTCAAGTACATATGTTCACCAATATCCTTGTTGTTTATTGACTGTTCACATAGTCTGTCTCCTGTCAAAGGCACCGAATGGAAAAGCCTAAAGACCGGTGCCGCGAAGTCGCAGAGCACAAACAACAAAGGAGTTCACATGGCATTCGCACGAACCATTCTGGGTGATGTCGATCCGAGCACGCTTGGCGTAGTCAACAGCCACGACCATCTGATCCGGGTGGGAGCCGGTGAGGTCTACCTGGACAAGGACCATCAACTGGATTCAGTCGAAAAGGCAGAGACCGAGGCCGGCTATTTTGCCAAGGCCTCGCTGAAGTGGAGTAAGCAGGGCGGCACTGTGGTGGATATGTGCCCCATCAACTGTGGCCGTGACATCGAGAAGCTGGCCGAGGTGGCCCGCTCGGTGGAGAACCTGCAGATCATAGGGGCCACCGGCTTCCACCGTGAGCATGTCTACCTGGAGACCCAGTCACACTGGATCAACCGCTACAGCGTGGATCAGATCGCCGACCTGGTCATCGCCGATATCCGTGAGGGCATCGACCGCAACGACTACACCGGCCCCCTGGTGGATCGCAGCCCCTATAAGGCAGGTGTCATCAAGATCGGCACTGCCTACGGCGAGATCACTCCCTTCGAGCATAAGTGCATGGAGGCTGCTGCCAAGGCGGCCATCGAAACCGGCGCTCCCATCAACACACACACCACCTATGGAACCTGTGGCCTGGAACAGGCACAGACCCTGATCGGACTGGGGGTTCCCGCCGACCAGATCGCCATCGGCCACATTCAGCGCAATGCTGATGTCTACTACCTGGAGGAGATCCTGGATCTGGGCGTCTATCTGGAGATCGACGGCACCAACAGGATCAAGTACCAGCCCGATTCCAACAGGATGATGGAGCTCAAGGCTTTCAAGAAAGACGGCTATGAGGACCGGATCCTTTTGGGCACGGACTCCGGCAAGCGCTCCTACCAAAAGGTCTACGGCTCTGTGAGTGGTGTGGACTACAACCCGGCAGTGGACGGCCCCCGCATGATCGCCGAAGGCTTTGATCCTGACTACGTGGACAAGCTGCTCATTCGCAACGCCCACAACTTCTTCTCCTTCCGTAAGGAGGCCTGAGCGCGATGGCAGCAGACAAGACCCTGGAACGCCCCCAGCTGCAGATCGCGCTGGACACCTTTGATATGCCATCGGCCCTGAGGCCTCTGAATGCGGCCGTGAGCCAGGTGGATGTCATCGAGTGCGGAACCGTCCTGATCATCGCCGAAGGGCTGAGAGCTGTGCGCGAGATCCGTGCCCTCTATCCCAATAAGACCATCCTGGCGGATGTCAGGATCGCCGAGGCTGGAGCGGTCATCTCCCGCGCCTGCTTCGAAGCGGGTGCCAGCTGGGTCTCGGTGGTCGCCGGGGCCAGCATGACCACGGTCGAACAGGTGGTGAAGGTGGCCCAGGAGTTCGGCGGCGAGGTCCAGATTGAGCTGGGCGAAACCTACGATCCTGAACAGGCGCGCGAATGGCGGCGGCTTGGAGCCACCCAGGTCATCGTCCATCGTTCTCGCGACGCAGAAGCGGCCGGAAAGCTGACCTGGGGGGAGGACGACAAGGATCGCATCCGCCAGCTGCATCAGATGGGCTTCAAGGTCACTGTGACCGGCGGGGTCACGGCCAAGGACCTGCCCTTCTTCCAAGGAGTTCCCGTCGGAGTGGTGATTTCGGGTCGAGGCATCGTCAAGGCTGACGACCCCCTGGCCGCTGCGACCGAGCTGCGGGAGACCATCGGCAGGGTGTGGCCGCAATGAGTGGCAGTGTAACTCTGGGCATCTATGAGAAGGCCCTGAAGTCCCCCGCCGAGCCGGATGATTGGGATGCGTTCATGTCTCAGGTGGCGGCCAATGGGTTCACCTTTATGGATCTGTCCATTGACGAAAGTGACAAGCGGATGGCTCGCTTGGACTGGACGGCTGCCCAGGCTTCCGCCTTCCGTCAGGCTGCTGACCGCCAGGGCGTCCAGGTAGGAGGAATCTGTCTAAGCTGCCACCGCAAGGTGGGTCCTGGCTCGGCCGATCCGGCTGTTCGCCGTCAGGCCTACGAGATCTTCCTCAAGGCGATCGATCTGGCTCATGAGGCGGGCATTCCCCTGATTCAGGTAGCCGGTTACTACGCCTACTATGAGGACCCTGATCCTGACCAGCGCGCCAGGTATGTGGAGGTTCTGGCCAGGGCGGCTGAGTATGCGGCCCAGGCCGGTGTCATGCTGGGCATAGAGAATGTGGACGGCAATGACATCACCTCCATCACCAAGGGTCTGTCCATCTGCGATCAGGTCGGATCCTCCTGGTTGAGCATGTACCCGGATATCGGCAACCTTTATGAGCAGGAGCTGGATGCCGTGGCTGAGCTCAGGGCTGGAGCCGGCAGAATGCTGGCCATCCACGTCAAGGATGTGCTCCCAGGACAGCCCCGTCGCATCACCATGGGCGAGGGCTGCGCAGACTTTCCCACGGCTTTCGCCGAGCTGGCCCGGCAGTCCTGGTCGGGGCGGATCATGCTGGAGATGTGGAACGATGATTCGGACCAGGCCGATCAGATCGTCATGAATGCAAGGAAGAAAGTGGAAACCTGGTTGCGAGGGGCCGACATAGAGGTGCTCGATCCCAAAGGCTGAGGTAAAGGTCGCAGCCGTCACGGTTGCGACCCGGGGGTGGTTGTGCCGGTCCTCCACCCCCTTGGCATCGGCAGGGAGGCAATGATGCCAGCGGTCGCCCTTGATGGGTCGACCCGATCGGTGCGAGTTTGAATGTGACAGGTCGTAATACGGACTGAAGCGGACGTCGTGGTCCATCCTAGAAAAGCGACCGTGTAGACAAGGAGCAAGTGATGGCAGAACATGCATATGACCTTTCGACCATAGGAGAGGGGCAGATCAGGCTCACGGTCAGGAGGGGGGAGCGGCTGATGAACGCCCGGTCGGTCCTGATGAATCCCGCCTGTTCCGAGGCCAACGTGGCTGGAGTCCTGGCTCAGCTTCAGCGCAAGACCCTGTGGACCTCCTCACTGCCGGAGGGGGACTTGGGTGAATACGTCCTGAGCGAGTACAGGTCCGTGGGCGTCGATCTGAGCACCATGGTTCGCAAGCCGGCCAGCCGAATCGCCCTCTACTTCATGGAGCCGGGCGAACCCCCCATGCCGGCCAACGTCATCTACGACCGCGAGTACACCCCCTTCAGGTCGACGGGGATTGAGGATTACGACTGGGACCGGATGCTGGACACCCGCCTGCTCTTCCTGACCGGGATCACGGCGGCCCTGACCGATACCACGGCCCAGGTGGTGACCTATGCGGCCGAGCAGGCGGAGAAGCGCGGCATTGACATCGCCCTTGACGTGAACTTCCGCAGCAAGCTCTGGTCCGGTGACCAGGCCAGAAAGGTTCTGGAGCCCATCGCTCATAAGGCCCGCATTCTCTTCTGCTCCATCAAGGACGCCAAAAGCGTCTTCGGAATCGAAGGGACCGGCGAGGAGGTCTGCGAGCAGCTCTACCAGCGCTTCGGCAATGAGTACATTGTTTCCACCAATCACCTGGACGGTCCTTACCTGAGGACCTCCAAGGGAATCAAGAAGTACGTCACCACTACGGTTCCGGTGGTGGATCGTCCCGGCGCCGGGGATTCCTTCGTGGCCGCCACCCTCCATGGCTTCCTCTCCGATGATGTGGAGTGCGGTGTCAGGTGGGGACAGCGGGCCGCCGAGTACGCCCTGACGCATATGGGCGATCTGACCCGTATCCGCGCCCAGGAACTGGATATTCCGCTGGGCGGGGATATCAATCGTTGACCCTTCCTTCACGATTCAGGCTCGCCGCAGTATTCTCCAAGGACGGAGAAGGCAGCCTGGATCCTTCGGTCAGACCCCTACCGTGGTCGGGCCGCCATCATCATGATCATCCGAGAAAGAAAAGCACCCATTATGAGTGATACACATGTCACACAGGCTGGGGACGCGCTGACCGCTTACGAGCAGATAGACTCTCGTCCCCTGACCGGACATCAGAAAAGCATCATCGGCCTGGCCATAGCCGGCAACATATCTGAATTCTTCGATATGTTCCTGATTGGTTTCGTGGTCTCCCTCCTGACTTCGGCCTGGCACCTGACCGGGGTCTCCGCTGGAATCATCCTGGCCTGCTCCGGGCTGGGCACAGTCATCGGATCCATCCTCTGGGGGCGTTTGGCCGATCGCTTCGGCCGCAAGCATGCCTTCCAGTGGTGTGTTCTCTGCTTCGTGGTCTTCACGGCCCTGTCGGTCTTCCTGCCTGACGGTGCCTGGATCCTGCTGGCCATCCTGCGCATCGGTGTGGGCATCGGCGTAGGCGGCCTTAACATCATCTCCATCCCCTATGTCCAGGAGTTCGTCCCGGCCAAGCAGCGTGGCATGCTCTCCGGCCTGGCTTCGGTCTTCATTCCTCTTGGTCTGCTCCTGGGATCCGTCTCACAGAGCCTGATTGGCGACAATTGGCGCGTGCTGGTGGCCCTGGGCGTTATCCCTGTCCTTCTTCTGTTCTGGTTGGCGACGGTGCCCGAGTCCCCCCGTTTCTATCAGAGCGTGGGACGTGACAATGATGCCCGCAAGGCCTTGGCATGGGCTCTTGAGCTTCCCGTGGACCAGGTCGGTGCCCTGCCCAAGGTTGAACAGGAACAGAAGGCCAGCTATCGCCTGCTTCTGTCCAAGCATCTAAAGCCGCTGGTCATCATTTCAGTCGGGTCCTTCTGCTTCATTCTGGGTTCCTTCGCCATCCAATCCTGGGGTCAGACGCTGATGAAGGATGCCTTCGGCTTCTCAACGCAGATGGTGGCCTACCTGTTCATGGGCGTCTCCGTGGCCGACTGCATCGGCAGATTCGGCTCTGCCTGGCTGGCTGACATCATCGGTCGGCGTTGGACCATGTTCTCCTTCGGCATCATCGGGGCTCTTGGATGCTTCTACGCGGCCTTCTTCCACAATTCCGGCTGGCAGTTCTACATCGCCGTCCTGGTCATCATGACCTTCGCCGACGGTGTCTTCGGCATTCTCAACGCTTTCGGCGGCGAGCAGTTCCCCAACGATGTTCGTTCCACCGGACTGGGGCTGGGATACGGCATCGGCGCCACGGCCAAGATCGTAGGCCCTATATTCATGGGGCTCCTGGTGGGCGGCGACTATGTCTCCCAGCACATCAACATCGGCGTTGTCACCACGGCATTCACCTTCTTCGGTGTCTGCCTGGTCATCGGCGCTGTTATATATCTCTTTGCCCAGGAGACCAAGGGCAAGGATCTGGAAAGCCTGTGAGGATGCGCAGCAGGGTCTGTGCATGCAGGTAAGCAAACCGGGCCGGCTTTTTCGCAGGAAGGGCCGGCCCCATATTGGGAATGGTGGTGGTTCGTATGACGTCCTTGGCTGATTTTCCTGATGAGGTACGCGTCGAAGTGGGGTTGGTTCGTGAGCATGTTGCCGCCCTGCATGAGCAGTTGATCAAGTGGGGGCTGGTGGTGTGGACGGCTGGGAATGTCTCGCAACGTCTGCATTCGGCCGACTTGCTGGTGATCAAACCATCCGGCGTGCGCTACGAGCAGTTAACGCCGGAATCAATGGTGGTCACGGATCTGGAAGGGCATGTGGTGGACGGGTCTGCCGCACCCTCCTCGGATGTGTTTTCGCACGCCTACATCTACCGGCACATGCCTGAAGTATTTGGCGTGGTGCATACGCATTCGACCTTTGCTACGGCCTTTGCTGCAGTGGGCCGGTCAATTCCATGCGTACTGACGATGATGGGTGACGAGTTCGGCGGTCCGGTGCCGGTGGGTCCCTTCGCCTTGATTGGTTCGGACCAGATAGGTCGTGGGGTGGTCGAAACCCTGGCGGAGCATCCGGGCTGCCCGGCAGTGCTCATGCGCAATCACGGCCCCTTCACGGTCGGTGCTGATGCTGAGGCTGCGGTCAAGGCGGCGGCGATGACGGAGGAGGTGGCGCGTACGGTGTGGGCTGCTGAGCAAATCGGTACGCCTGTGCCACTGTCCGACGAGGATGTGGCCAGTCTGAACGACCGCTACCAGCACGTGTACGGCCAGCACTAAATCGGAATACGATACCTCGCCCTGGCAGGTGAGTGTCGAGAGTGTAGGTGCTCGCGGGGGCAGATTCGAATTAGACTGGAGGCCATGACCAGATCTTCCCAAGAAGTGCAGCGGCAACTGGATCGGATCGTGGCCTTGGGCTATCCGGATGTGGCGGACATCAGCGCCGCCGCCTTCCGAGCCTTGGCCCAGCCCCTGATCTCCGCGCTGGAGTCCACCGAGCTGGGCGAGCAGATCCTGCTTATCCCCACCAGGGAGCTGGTCTCGCCTGAGTCGCTGATCGCTCGGACCAGCATCAATCGCATGGCTGGCTTCACCACCATGCCGCCGCGCGACATCGCCAGCTTCCTGCCTCAGAACGGGTTCGAGCCGCCCGAGGGGCCCTTTTACATCGTTCTGGAACCGCATACCGGCACCTGCTACACCAACCGCGAACCCGATGTGGCCCGCAAGCTGATCGACTCCGACGACCGCCTTCCTCTGACCTTGGAGGAGGGGCTGGCCATCGCCACCCAACATCCCGACTGGCTGGCGGTCAAGAACGGCTTCAACCTGCTGGGTTCCCACAGTGCTGATGGACGTGTGCCCAGCATCTGGATGAGCCAGAATGCCCCCCGCCTGGGCTCGGTCTGGCCCAACTCGCGGCACACCTGGCTGGGCAACGCCTACTGCGAGGGTCGTCGCGGCGTCTCCCTTTTCCAGTGAGCACTCCGTCAGTGCTTGCAGCGTGTGGCGTTTGCATTCTTGGTAACCCAGCGGATTATGCCATGTCCTAGGCGCTCGCCTCCCACTGCGTCGTAATGCGGACCCGGACCGCATGTCCTGGCTCTTCTCCGGTAAGATAATGGCACCCCCGGTGCGGCTTCGGCATACCGAACCCATGGCCGGGCGACATTGTGGTTTCCGACGAACGAAAGAAGGAGGAGAGATGGATCAGGATCGTGCATCCGTGTTTGATCTTGCGGCCCAGGCCGCGGCGTCCAATGGAGGGAACAACGACCTGCTGCTGCCTCCCCCCAGGTTTGTGGGTTCGCCACAGAAGCCCAGCGCCATGCCCTACACCAAGTATGTGGCCTACAACAAGCAGGTCCCCTTTGACTATCCGCAGCGCACCTGGCCGGGCAAGACCCTGAAGCGGGCACCCCGTTGGTGCTCGGTGGATCTTCGCGACGGCAACCAGGCCCTGGTTGACCCCATGGATTCCGAGCGCAAGCTGAGATTCTGGAATCTGTTGATCTCCATGGGCTTCAAGGAGATCGAGGTGGGTTTCCCCTCGGCCTCCGAAACTGACTATGACTTCATCCGCCTCCTGATAGAGCGCGAGCTGATTCCTGACGACGTGACCATCGTGGTCCTGACCCAGGCCCGCGAGCACCTGATTCGCCGTACCTATGAGGCCCTGCGTGGAGCCAAGAGGGCTGTGGTCCACTTCTACAACTCGGTCTCGGTCCTGCAGCGGGAGGTCGTCTTCCACAAGGACAAGGCCGGGATCAAGAAGCTGGCCACCGACGCAGCCGAGCTCTGCCGCTCCCTGGAGGCCGATGCCAAGGGCACCGATCTCTACTACGAGTACTCGCCCGAGTCCTTCTCCGGTGCCGAGCCTGAGTATTCCTTGGAGGTCTGCAACGCAGTCATCGACGTGATCCGGCCTACGCCAGAGCACCCTATGATCATCAACCTGCCCAACACGGTGGAGATGACCACCCCCAACGTCTTCGCTGACGAGGTTGAGTACATATCCACCAACCTCAAGGACCGGGATGCGGTGGTGCTCTCCCTGCATCCTCACAACGACGAGGGCATGGCCGTAGCCGCCACCGAGCTCAGCCTGCTGGCTGGGGCCGACCGGGTGGAGGGTTGCCTGCTGGGCAATGGCGAACGCACCGGCAACGTCGACATTTGCACGGTGGGGCTGAACCTGCTGGTCCAGGGGATCGACCCCCAGCTGGACTTCTCCGACATGCCCGGCATCCGTCGGACGGTGGAATACTGCAATCAGATCGCCGTCTCCGAGCGGCACCCCTATGTGGGCAACTTCGTCTTCACAGCCTTCTCCGGCTCCCATCAGGACGCCATCAAGAAGGGGTTGGATGCCCGGCAGCAGGCGGCTCTTCGCGCCAACGCCAACCCCGACGACTTCCTCTGGCTGGTGCCCTACCTGCCCATCGATCCCAAGGATGTGGGCGGCAACTACGAGGCCATCATCCGGGTCAATTCCCAATCAGGCAAGGGTGGCATGGCCTACCTGCTCAAGGCCAACCACCATCTGGATCTGCCCAAGCGCCTCCAAGTGGAGTTCGAACGGCTGGTCCAGAGCTATGCCGACAGCACCAAGCGCGAGGTCAAGGATGCCGACATCTGGCGGCTCTTCAAGGACGAGTACCTGCCCGTGGAAGCCGGCGGGAGCGTGGTCGGTGGCGAGTCCATGGCCGACCAGCGCGACGAGACCCTGCGCCAGTGGGGACGCTTCAAGCTGCTGAATGTGGCGGTCACCTCCGGCGAGGATGGCTCCGACACCGTCCTGGATGCCACCCTGCTGGATCGGGGTCTTGCCCCGGGTGATCCTGAGGAGCGCCGTCGTGTTCAGGGACATGGGAACGGCCCTATTGCGGCCTTCCTGGATGCACTCAAGTCCTTGGATCAGACCGTTTCGGTCCTGGATTACGCCGAGCATGCCATGACCGCCGGCACTGATGCCCTGGCGGCTTCCTACGTGGAATGCCAGGTAGGCGAACCAGCCAGGTCCCGGGTGATCTGGGGCGTTGGTATCGATTCGTCCATCTCCACCAGCTCCCTCAAGGCCATCATCTCGGCCCTCAACCGCTTCCAGCGGGGCTAGAGGTTATAAGGGGGTAACAACCCCCGGCCAGCCTTATGGTCCGATCCGAACGCAACTGAGTTGTTCGGATCGGACCGGTTTGTCATGATCGGTTTACTGCTGGGATAACTCTGACTCGGAGTTGCCTTCGGTGGTTCCGCCGTTGCCGCCTTCGGCCCCGCCCCCATTGCCTGAGCCCGAGCCGCTGCCGGCTCCTGACTCTTCCTGCGGGATGGTCTGCTGCTGGGTGCGTTGCTGAGGCGCGTATCCGTAGTTGTAGTTGCGCTTGGGCGTATAGGAGTAGCTCTGCTTGTACCCGGTGCCCCAGCTGCCGTCCGGTCCGCCGATCTTGCCATGGTCCTCGGCCGCGGGGAACCGCTCCACCGGGCTGTTACCCAGGGCCGACTTCATGTACTGGGTGAACAGCTGGACCGGATAGAACTCATTCTGATAGACATCAGGCACCTTGAGGGCACTGCCATCCTGTCCTTGGTTCCAGACGGCGAAGGTGGTCAGAAGCGAGGGGGTGAATCCGATGAAGGAGATGGCTGTCTGGTCGTTGGCTGTACCTGTCTTGCCGGCGATGGGCCGGCCCAGGGAACGTGCGTAGGAAGCGGTGCCGTACTGAACCGTGGTGGTCATGGCCTTCTGCAGCAGGGCCACCTGGTCGGCATTGAAGACTTGGTCCGACTGGATGGCCGCGGTGTAGAGCTCCTGATCCTTGGTATCCTTAACCTGGGCTACCAGATGCAGCAGGGGTCGTTTGCCCCCGTTGGCCAGAGTGGCGTAGCCCTGGGTCACGTCATAGACCGAAAGAGCGTCCAGACCCAGGGTGTCGAAGGTGGTCGTGTCGTCGATCTTGCCGGTAATGCCGGCCGTGTGGGCCAGCTGGGCCGTCTTCTGCGAGGTCACGTGCTCGCCCAGATCCATGAATACTGTGTTGACCGAGTTGGCGAAGGCCGAGTAGAGGTTGATGTACCCGTAGCTGACCTGCCCGGCGTTGGCAACGGATTTGCCCACGCTAGAGAAAGTTCGAGGGGAGTTGCCGTTGAAGACCGTATTGAGGCTGACCCCATCCTGGATGGCTCCTAACAGGGTGTAGGCCTTCATGGTCGAACCCACCTGGAAGGTGGCCTGGTCCACATTGTTGAGCTGGTGGGTCAGATAATCGTCCCCCGCGTACAAGGAGATGATGGCACCGGTCTTGGGGTCGACCGAGAGTCCTCCGGTCTGCAGGGTGGGTGGCTGGTGCTTGTTGCCGGTGGTTGGACTGGCCACCTGGAACATCAGATCCTGTTTGTCTTTCTGAATGGTGGTGATGATCCGGTAGCCGCCCGTGTCCAGGTCGTCTGCGGTGAAGGGGGCCTTTTTGCCGGAGGACAACTCGTTGCGGACCATACGCAGCAGGTAGCCGTTGGGCCCCTGGTAGACGTTCTCCGGCGAGTACTTGATGGTCTGCGGCATCTGGGCACCGACCCGGTCCTTGTGGCTGATGTAGTGGTCCTCCTCCATGATGCCCAGCACCCGGTGGAAGCGCGATTCGGCCTGCTTGGGGTTGATCGCCGGATCCCAGGAGGCCGGGGCGGGGATGATGCCGGCCAGCATGGCCGACTCGGGCATGGTCAAGTCCTTGGCGTCCTTGCCGAAGTAATTCTGGGCGGCGGCCTGGATCCCGTAGGCGCCGCGGCCGAAGTAGATGGTGTTCATATAGTTGCACAGGACCGTGTCCTTATTCTCGGTCCTGGAGATCTTCAGGGAGAGGATGGCCTCGCGGAGCTTGCCCTTGTATGAGGTGGTCTCGCCCAGATAGTAGCGCTCGGCGTACTGCTGGGTGATGGTGGATCCGCCCTGCCGGGTGCCCTTGGTCACGTTGTTGAGCAGGGCCCGGCCGATGCCCTTGAGGTCGATGCCGTTGTCCTTATAGAAGGAACGGTTCTCCGAGGCGACCACCGCATTGCCCACATACTTGGGAAGGACCGTGCAGTCGATGATTTCCCGATTTTGGTCGGCGTAGGTTCCGATGGGGGTGGTGCCGTCCGCATAGTAGACCGTGGTCTTTTGCGCCAGGGCCTGCTTCTCCGGTGGGATGATCTCGGTGGTCAGATACAGGTAGGCGAAGGCCGCCGCCCCGGCGACCAGCACCAGTCCCAACAGGGCCAGGATCCACTTAAGCACACGATGCGACTTGCGACGTCGTCCCCGGCGGGGCCCGTTACCCCGGGGGTTCCGGTCGGCATGCCGCGAGGTGGGGATGTCGGTGCGATTGCCGCCCCCGCGCGACCCGGACTGGGCCCTGCGGGTGGGCGAGGTCGAACTGACTGAACGAGTCTGATTGGCCATGCCAACCACGCTATCCGGCAGGGCTGAAAACTGTTCGACCTAGGGCTGAACGTTCATCATTTTCGTACGTTTGTGCCCTCCCTGGAGGTCTGTCCTGCCAGCTGGCACGCATATGAGGCTCTATTCCACCATGCAATCCACCGGGAGAAGGTATGCTTAGGTTGGAAATAACTCAGTAAATCAGAGGAGTTTGTATGAGCATCCGTGTAGCTATAGCGGGCGTGGGCAACTGCGCTTCCTCGCTGGTACAGGGAGTCGAATATTACAAGGACGCCAAGGATGATGATAAGATCCCCGGCATCATGCACGCCAACTTCGGAGGCTACCGCATTCGTGACGTGGAGTTCGTGACCGCCTTCGACGTGGATTCCCTCAAGGTCGGCAAGGACCTGAGCGAGGCCATTTTCGCCTCACAGAACAACACCTACAAGTTCTGCGACGTTCCCAACAAGGGCGTGGAGGTCCTGCGTGGGCCGACCGGCGATGGACTGGGCGAGTACTACAGCAAGATGATCACCGAGTCGGATGCCGAGCCCGTGGATGTGGCCCAGGTTCTGCGTGACAAGAAGGTCGATGTGCTGGTCTCCTACCTGCCCGTCGGCTCCGAGCAGGCTGACAAGGCCTACGCCACCGCCGCCATCGAGGCCGGGTGCGCCTTCGTCAACTGCCTGCCTGTCTTCATCGCCTCTGACCCCGAGTGGGCCCAGAAGTTCCGTGATGCCGGCCTGCCCATCGTGGGCGACGACATCAAGAGCCAGGTTGGTGCCACCATCACCCACAGGGTCATGGCCCGCCTCTTCGAGGATCGCGGCGTGCGCCTGGACCGGACCTACCAGCTGAACGTGGGCGGCAACATGGACTTCATGAACATGCTGCAGCGCTCTCGTCTGGAGTCCAAGAAGGTTTCCAAGACGCGTGCAGTCACCTCCATCGTTCCTCACGATATGGATCCCCACAACGTCCACATCGGGCCCTCTGACTATGTGGCCTGGCTGGATGATCGCAAGCTGGCCTTTGTGCGCCTGGAGGGCACCACCTTCGGTGATGTCCCGCTGAATCTGGAGTACAAGCTGGAGGTCTGGGATTCGCCCAACTCGGCCGGCATCGTCATCGATGCCCTGCGTGCCGCCAAGATCGCCCTGGACCGCCATCTGGCCGGCCCGGTGCTGGCGCCCAGCTCCTACTTCATGAAGTCCCCCGCTGTCCAGCATGAAGACAACGAGGCCCGCCAGCTGGTCGAGGATTACATCGCCGGCAAGGTGGAGGGCGACGAGAGCGCCCTGGATGCCGATGTCAAGGCCGCCAAGGAGAACGGCAAGGACGTCTGGCACGCCTGAGCCCGCAGATTCTGCCTGATTGATGTCTGGGGCGCCTCTTCCAAGGTCGCCCCGGAGGCATGAATAGCAGATGCTTGGTCTGGAAAGAGGCCGGTCGCTTTTCATAGGCGGCCGGCCTCTTTGTAATCTGAACGGAACAGTGCTTTCGGATTTGCTGGCTCAACCTGGCGCTGGACTCTTCAGTCTCAGGCTCCCTTCAAGGATTTCCTCTGAATTGCCCCTGGAAGATCGTCAGGAGTGCAATCAGGGTTTCAGTCCTTGGTGTGGCCTACCAGGGGAGCGATCCGCTTATCCCAGGCATCCAGAGCTGAATTGATGACCTGGTGCATGTCGTAGTAGGCGTAGGTACCCAAGCGGCCGCCGAAGACCACCTTCGGCTGCTGGGCTGCCAGCTGCTTGTACTGGGTGTAGAGGGCGCGGTCGTCGCCCGTGTTGATGGGGTAGTAGGGTTCGTCGCCCTTGCCGGCGAATCGGCTGTACTCCTCCCAGACCACGGTACGCTCATGGTTCTGCCGGTCGTAGCGCTCGGGGTTGAAGTTCTTGAACTCGATGGCGCGGGTGTAGGGCACGTCAGGATCCGAGAAGTTCATGACCGGGCAGCCGAAATGGTCGTCCTCGTCATAGCGGCGCTCCTTGAAGTCCACGGTCCGCCACTTGAGTTCGCCCAGGCAGTAGTCGAAGTAGCGGTCGACCGGGCCCGTGTAGACCACGGGGACCTGCCCCACCAGAGCATCCCTGTTCCAGGGCTGGGAGTCGTCGAAGAAGTCATTCTTCAGGCTCACCTGGATGTGTGGGTCGTCGATCATCCGCTCGAACCATGCCGTGTAGCCGTCCTTGGGCAGGCCCTCCCAGGTGTCCTTGAAATAGTGGTTGTCGTAGTTGAATCGCACTGGCAGCCGCTTGATGATGGAGGCGGGCAGCTGGGAGGGGTCGGTCTGCCACTGCTTTGCCGTGTAGTTCTTGATGAAGGCCTCATAGAGGGGCCGGCCGATCAGGCTGATCCCCTGGTCGTTCAGGTTGCCCGGGTCGGTTCCGGCAAGTTCGCCAGCCTGCTCCCGAATCAGTTCCCGAGCCTGCTTGGGGGTGTAGTGGGCGTGGAAGAACTGGTTGATGGTGCCCAGGTTGATGGGTAGGGGATAGACCTCGCCCTTGTGGGTGGTGTAGACCCGATGGGTGTAATCGGTGAATTCGGTGAAGCGATTGACGTACTCCCAGACCTTGCGGTTGGAGGTATGGAAGAGATGGGCCCCATACTTGTGGATTTCGGCCCCCGTCTCCTCATCCATGTAGGAGTATGCGTTGCCGCCGATGTGGTCGCGCACGTCGATGATCCGCACCCGGGCTCCACTGTGCTCGACCGCCTGCTGGGCCACGGTCAGGCCAAACAAGCCAGCGCCTACAATCACCAAATCAGCATCCATGTCGGCCATTCGCCTTCAGCCACCCATCCCTTGTCGCTGTGATGCCGGGGTGCCTATTGTCTGTTGTCAGGGTCCGGCATGATCCGTGATCAACCGCTGGAGTACGGCGATCCTGTTGTTTACATGCTAGCGGACGGGCCTGGTTGGGGAAACGGCGGGCGGTGATGTCGACTGGATGCGCACCTGGCACGGAGGGTTCTGTGCTTCTTGGTGGACAAGTGGAATCTGTCTGCTATAATGGTGACTTGCTCTCACGTGGCGTTATGTCACCCAATCCCCCCAGGGCAGGAATGCAGCAAGGGTAAGTGGCCTCTGGCGGGTGCGTGGGAGTTTTCCATAGATGTCCTGCCTGGGTTGGCTGAAGTCGTGAAAACAACGCGTTCGTCGGACCAGGTGTCGGCTGTCGACCCAGGGGTTGGTTAGAGTCTTGAGGTATGACCAACAAGCACAAGCAGGGCGAAGCACAGGAAACCTGGTACCGGGATCCGAATGAGCAAACCGAAGCGGACGGCAGCCATGTTGACCGGGATCCTTTGACGTCTCGCCCCCGGATTTCAGCCTTAGTTCTGTGCCTGGTCGCCGGCCTGGCCTGCCTGGGTCTGGCGGCTCTGGTCTGGTGGGCAGCTGTGTGGACTGTGCCCGGGCAGACCTATGATGACATGGCCCTGACCAACTTCCGCGGTTTCCTTGATCAGACGCCCCTTCTCGAGGCTTACCTGGGACTGTTCGCCATGCCTTATGTGACTGTGGTGATCTGCGTGGTGCTGGGCCTTGTAGCCCTGGCGGTTGTTCTGGTTAGGCGCCGGTGGTGGCTGCTTGGACAAATTGCCGTTTATGCTCTGGTGGTCTACGGGGCGGCGCGTATACTCAAGCGCTTCCTGCCTCGCCCGGTGTTGATCCATTCTCAGGCTTCCACAGCCAATTCTGCCCCCTCAGGTCACACCATCCTGGCTCTGGCGGTGGTCCTGGCCCTGCTCTGTGTGGTGCCACGTGTTTGGAGGGCCCCGGTCGCCTTGGTAGGGTTCGCCTTTGACCTGTCTGTGGGCTGCTCGCTGGTGCAGGGAGGTTGGCACCGACCCTCAGACGTGGTCATGGGCATGCTTATTCCGGTCGGTTTCTGTCTTATTGCTCTGGCCGTCACTCGCGGCACCGGGATGGACGTTCCTGGAACCAGGATGTCCTCGGCTTCGATCCAGATTGTCGCCACCTTGATGCTGGTAGCAGGGTTCCTGGGGATGCTCTATGCCTGCTATATCATTTGGCAGGTCAGCCCTGGTCTGGAGATCGGCGCCCGGTGGACGGCCTACGGGGTTCATTGCTCGGCCGTCATAATGATGGCCTCCCTCCTGTCACTGACCTTGGGGCTGGTCCTGGCGCTGAGGCAGATTACGGCCTCGCCACTGACCAGAATGGGCCTTGTCGGTCGGCCCCCGGCTCCTCCTCAAAATGACTGAAGTCAGTCGCTGAGCATACTGAACGTCTCTGATCCATCCACCATGGACCCCAGGGATCCACACCCATGCACAATGACCCCTTGATTTGCATGGTGACGGAACCTCGTGAGTAAGATGGCGTGCGAAAGACCACAATATAAGGAGAGGCCATGGCATCCGGCAATAAGCTCGTCATTGTTGAGTCGCCAACCAAGGCAAAGAAGATCGGCGGGTACCTGGGCAAGGGCTACACGGTCATGGCCTCGGTGGGCCATATCCGCGACCTGGCCCAGCCATCGCAGGTCCCGGCCTCCCAGAAGAAGGCCTACGGCAAGTTCGGCGTAGACGTGAACGATGGCTTCAAGCCCTACTACATCGTGGATGATAAGAAGAAGCACACGGTGTCCGAGCTCAAGAAGGCGCTGAAGAACGCCGACGAGCTCTATCTGGCCACTGATGAGGATCGGGAGGGGGAGGCCATCGCCTGGCATCTGGTGCAGACCCTTAAACCCAAGGTGCCGGTAAAGCGCATGGTCTTCCATGAGATCACTCCGGAGGCCATCAAGAATTCGCTCAAGCACACCAGGGACGTAGATGCCCACATGGTTGATGCCCAGGAGACTCGCAGGGTCCTGGATCGGCTCTATGGCTATGAGCTTTCGCCGGTGCTCTGGCGTAAGGTGGGCCCGGGGCTGAGCGCCGGGCGTGTCCAGTCTGTGGCGACTCGGCTGATTGTGGAGCGTGAGCGTGAGCGCATGGCCTTTGTCAAGGCCTCGTACTGGGACCTGCTGGCGCGCCTGGTGCAGGAGGATGCAGGGGAATCGGCATCGTCAGGCGGTTTTCAGGCGCGGATGATCAGTCTGGGCGAGCGACGGCTGGCAGTTTCCAAAGACTTCACCTCCAAGGGCCAGCTGACGCAGGCTGCAGCCAAGGAGCAGGTCCTGCAGCTGGATGAGCAGCACGCCCGGGGCTTGGCTGAGACGCTGAAAAATCAGGACTTCATGGTAACGGGGATGGAGACCAAGCCCTACCGGCGGCGTCCCCAGCCCCCCTTCACCACGTCTACCCTGCAACAGACGGCAGGCAACCGACTGGGTATGAGTTCACGGGCCACCATGCGCGCTGCCCAGGGACTCTATGAGAACGGGTTCATCACCTACATGCGTACCGATTCGGTCACCCTCTCCCAGGAGGCCATTGCTGCTGCCCGCAAGGGGGTCGAGCGTGAGTACGGGGCCGAATACCTATCGGCCGAGTCCAAGCAGTATGTAACCAAGACCGCCGGCGCCCAGGAGGCCCACGAATGCATCCGGCCAGCCGGTTCTACCTTCCACAGGCCTCAGGAGCTGGCCGACCGTCTGGCCCCTGACCAGCTCAAGCTCTACACCCTGATCTGGCGGCGCACCCTGGCTTCGCAGATGGCCGATGCCACCGGGTCCACAGCCACCATTCGCCTGTCGGCGCAGGCGGGCAAGGAGGGCACAGCCCTCTTCCAGGCTTCAGGCACCGTCATCAAGTTCCCTGGCTTCCTCAAAGCCATGGGTTCAGGCTCTGAACAGACTGATGAGGATTCTTCCCTGCCTCCGGTCCAGCAGGGGGACGTGCTTCGTGCCGCCTCCCTAGAACCTGAGGGGCATGAAACCCAGCCGCCTGCACGTTACACCGAGGCCTCCCTGGTCAAGACCCTGGAGGCCAAGGAGATCGGCAGGCCTTCCACCTATGCCAGCATCATCTCGACCATCATCGATCGCGGATACGTCTACGAGCGCGGCCGTGCCCTGATCCCTTCCTGGCTGGCCTTTTCGGTAGTCAGGTTGCTGGAGACCAATTTCCCCAAGTATGTGGACTATCAATTCACGGCGCAGATGGAGAACGGCCTGGATATGATCGCCCATGGCAAGGAGCGAGGCAAGGACTGGCTGACCCGGTTCTACTTCGGCTCGGGCCCTGGCGCCGCTCAGAACGCTGACCAGGCTCATCAGGGCTTGCAGGAGCAGGTGGCCCAGTTGGGAGACATCGACGCTCGCAAGATCAACACCATCGAGATAGGCGATGGCCTGCAGGTGAGGGTCGGCCGCTACGGTCCCTACCTTGAGGATACGGCCGACTTGGATGCCGACGGCAACCCCAAGCGGGCCTCGTTGCCACCAACCATGGCTCCGGACGAGCTGACTGTGGCAGCGGGCCATGAACTGATCGCTGCCAATGCTGGCGGTCCCCGTCAGCTGGGCAAGGATCCGGAGACCGGCGGTCGGGTCGAGGTGCGCAAGGGCCGATTCGGGCCCTATGTGGCCCTGATCAGCCCCGAAGAGGAAGCGGCCGAAGAGAAGAAGCCGACCGGTAAGACTGCACGGACGGCCAAGCGAACAGGACCCAAGCCCAAGATGGCCTCGCTCTTCAAAACCATGGATCCAGACACGGTCACCCTGGAGGATGCCCTGAAGCTGCTCAGCCTGCCCAGGACGGTGGGCAACATCGAGCTGACCGATGCCAAGACGGGAGCAACCAGCCAAGCCACCGTCACAGCCAGCAATGGCCGCTATGGCCCCTATCTGACGGCCACCAAGGTCGACGGTGGCACCGAGACGCGTTCTCTGACCGACGAGGGGCAGATTTTCAGCATTGACCAGGCTGGGGCCAAGGCGCTCTTCGATCAGCCCAAGTACGGCAGGCGTTCCCGGAGCGCGGCCAAGCCCCCTCTTCGTGAGCTGGGTACGGACCCTGACAGCGGCAAGCCCGTCACCATCAAGGACGGATTCTATGGTGTCTACATCACCGACGGGCAGACCAACAGGACCCTACCCAAGCAGTACACGGCCCAGTCCATCGAACCGGAGGTGGCCTTCCGTCTGCTGGCAGAGAAGCGCGCGGCCGGACCCACAAAGCGGCGCGGCCGGACCACTCGCAAGTCGACCGCACGAAAGTCGACTGCCCGCAAATCGGCCGCTCGCACCCGCAAAACTACTAAGAAGGCCAAGGCCACCAAGACTTCCAAGAGTACGGAGCATCAGGCATGAGTGATGGTTTGTTCATTTCCTTCGAAGGCGTGGATGGGGCAGGCAAAACTACCCAGGTCCAACGAGCACACGACTATCTGCAGGAGTGCGGCCTGCGGTCCCAGGTCACCCGCGAACCAGGCGGGACCCCGGTCGGATTGACCATTCGGGAACTCGTTCTGCACGGATTGGCCGCCTTTCCCTCGGTTGCCGTGACCGGGGGCACCGACGTGGTTGACGCCTCCGACGATCTGGCCCCCAGGACCGAGGCTCTGCTCTATGCGGCGGATCGGGCTGAGCATGTGGCCCAGGTGGTGCGTCCGGCTCTGGATCGCGGAGACATTGTGCTCTGCGACCGGTATCTGGATTCCTCAGTGGCCTATCAGGCCGGAGGCCGTGATCTTTCGGCGGATGTGATTCGTCGGCTGAGCCTGTGGGCCAGTCAGGGTTTGCTGCCCAAGCGCACCTACCTGCTGGATGCGGACCCGTCTCAGTCCAAGTCGCGTCTGGATCATGAACCGGATCGGCTGGAGTCGGCTGGTGAAGACTTCCAGCAGCATGTGCGTCAGGCATTTTTACAGCTGGCTAAGAATGAGCCCGACCGATTCCTGGTTATCGATGCCACCCAGTCCATCGACCAGGTCTGGCAGATCATCCAAGATGATTTGGACAAGCTGATTGAGGGGCGCGAGCCTGATCTGCCTCAGGTCGACGATGAGAATGATGACGCTGACGCTCAGGACGATGCCGACGATGACGAATCGACTGCAGGATATGAGGACGACGAGCAGGCTGCGGATACGCCCGATCAGGCACCAGAGGCTGATGATGATCAGGACGATCAGTCTATGGATGCGGGAACAGTCGGCGGGGATGTCGATGGCGATTCGATTCCTGTGGATTCCCCAGCTCGCTGGCTGCTCCGATCCCGGCTCCTGCGGAAGACCCGATGAGCGTCTGGGGCGCCATTGTGGGCCAGCAGCCCACGGTCGACTTGCTCAAGCGGACGGTGGCCGCTCAAGCGCAGGGTCATGACGAGGTGGCGCAGTCCTGGCTGATCTGCGGCCCTCCTGGATCGGGGCGTTCCAATCTGGCCCGGGCTTTCGCGGCGGCCCTGATCAGTCCTGACCAGGGACTGAGCGACCAGCCCACCCGCGTCACTCAGCAGGTCCTGGCAGGAACCCATCCGGATGTGACCATACTGTCCACCAACAAGGTCACCATCGGCATCAACGAGGTCAGGGAGCTGATCATGACCTCGGAGCAGATGCCTTCAACCTCGCGCTGGCGGGTCATCATCATCGAAGACGTGGACCGGATGCTGGAGCGGACCACCAATGTGCTGCTCAAGGAGATCGAGGAGCCGGCTGAGCACACCATCTGGCTCCTGTGTGCACCCAGTGCCCAAGATGTGCTGCCCACCATCCGCTCGCGGACCAGGGTGCTCAACCTGGCGGTGCCGTCCAACACTGCTGTGGCCGATTTCCTGACCGATCAGGTGGGTGTGGACCGGCCTCTGGCCTCCAAGGCCGCCCGCTTGGCTCAGGGACATATCGGCATCGCTCGTCTCTATGCCACCAAGAGTCAGGTCCTGGCCGACCGCGATGAGTTGGTGGTAGGTCTGCTGGGTCTGCGGCGCGCCTCGGATGCCGTGATCCTGGCCGCTCGGGTGGTTGATGCGGCCCGCGATCAGGCCACCGCCACCGTGGACGATGAGGTGGCCAGGGACGAGCGCGAGTTTCGGCAGATCAACGGACTCAGGGACAAGGAGCGCATTCCCCGGCAGCTGCGCGGGGCCTACCACGCCTTGGGGGGCAAGGATCAGGTCCGTCGGCGGGTCACCAGACTGACCCGGGATGTGCTGGATCGCAACCTGAGCACCCTGGCCAGCGTCTACCGGGATGTGGGCGTCCTGCAGAACGGCGCCGAGGAGAAGGCCGGCTTGGTCAATCTGGAGAATCGGGCGGCAATTGCCGATCTGTCCGTCAGACTCTCCAGGCAGGGGGCTATCGACCGCATTCAGCTGATCGCCCGGGCTCGCAGGAGACTGGCTGCCAACGGTTCGCCGCTCCTGGACTTCGAGGCTCTTTTCTGTACCCTGCTGGTCTGAGCGCAAACCCAGGGGTTCATCAGGCGAAAGTGCCTGGCGAGGTCATGTCGCTGCTGCCGATCCTTGGCGACCAGGTTGATTCCCTGCACTCCAGTGCCGGCGGCAGAGCCACGTGGGATGGCAGAATGGACTGTCCCTTGGCGTCGACCAGCCTCAGGGCCTCCTGGACGATGCCCTCCAGGGGGGTCTTGACTGCGGTCAAGGTCGGACTGCAGACCAGGCAGGCCGGGCTGTCCACGAAGGCGGCCACCTTGACTTGGTCGGGAACCCGGAAGCCCAGTTGGTTGCAGGCCATCAGAGCGCCCAGAGCCAGCGAGTCATCCCCGCAGATGATGGCGTCGGGACGGTCGTTTCCCTCGCTGAGCATGGTTTTGACGGCGTCGTGGCCGCGCTGCATGCTGCATGGACCGAACTGGACCCAGTCCGGCTGAGGAGTCATCCCCAAGGTGTTGGTCAGGGTGGAGAAGGTCGTGAAGAGTTCGGTGGCTGCGCTGGTGCTGAGTTCGCGGCTCAGATAGGCCACGGCGTGCGCGTTCTGTTCGGCCAGGTGGGCGATGATCAACCGCATGGAGGCGGCCTGGTCTGTGCCGACCCAGCTAGTGTGGTAGGAGACCGGTCTGCCGCCGACCTGAACGATGGGCAGCCCGGATGGCAGGTCGGCGGGCATGCCGACCGGATCGTCGTCCGGCGAAGGAACGACGATGATTCCTTCGACCTGTCGGGCCGCCATGGATCTGATGGCTGCCTCGCGCTCCTGGTCGCCCCTGACGGATATGACCAGCAGGTAGCGACCCTGTTCGGTCAGCCTTCTGCTGAGCAGATCCAGGATGGACCCGTCTAGGCCTGTGGAGGTGCCGCACAGAACCAGCCCTATGGTTCTGCTGCGATCCGAGCGGAGCGCGCTGGCAGCAAAGTTGGCCGAATAGTTGAGCTTCTCGGCCGCAGCTCTGACCCGGCGGCTGATGTCGTCATTCTTGCTTCTATGGCCGGAAAGGACGCGGGACACAGTCGCCGTCGAAACTCCGGCCAGAGCTGCGACGTTGGCAATGGAAGGCTTATTGTCCGCCGTGTTTCCCATTGGTTCCCTCGAAGGTCCTCTCCACGGATGTCGGCTGCGGCTGGCGGTGGCGTTACTCGGCCTGGGTCAGCTTGGTGACCAAGGAATCGGCTACGGACTCGGCATCGTCACCATCGACGGTCACGGTGACCTTGTCGCCCTTGGCGATGCCCAGGCTCATGACCATCAGAATGCTGCCGGCGTCCACGGGATTGCCCTCGCCCTTGGCTATGGTGACCTTGCATCCGCTGGATGCGGCAGCCTGCGAGAATTCCGAAGCGGGCCTGGCGTGAATGCCTACAGGGTCGGTGATGACGGTGGAACGTTGTGCTGTTGCCATGATGACCAGCTCTCCTGAAGATATGGCCGGTCTTGTCGAACCGGCATGTCGAGTGATGAATACGCTGGTTATCTTACCACTGCATAAAAGGAATTACAGAAAACGATTACCGTTGAATAACAAATGAATATGTGTATACTGAACATCGTTGCTTAAAGAACGTTTCCACCGCCGTTGTGGAGTTCGCCTCAGGGGCGGCCTACACGCAGTGGCCAGGCACTAAGGAGTGCGACATGGAGATCCAAGGCGTGGGCATTGGCCGCGGCGTTGCCGTTGGCCCGGTTATCCATATGGCGGCCGGACTGGATGTGCCCGGTGATGAGACTAGGCCTAAGAACCTGACAGCGGATGCTGAATTCGGCAGGGTCGAATCCGCTCTGGCATCGGTCAACAAGGATCTGCTTGCGCGCGCCAAGGCGGCCCAGGACGGGCAGGGGGCCAAGGATGCCGCTCCGATACTGACCGCTCTGGCACAGATGGCCCAGGATCCGGCCCTGAAGACTTCGATCCGATCCCTGCTGGACGGTGGCAAGACCGCCGAGCGATCCGTCTATGAGGCTTTCGCCGACTTCGAAGGCAAGCTCCAGGCGATCGGCGGCTACATGGGGGAGCGGGCCAACGATCTGCATGACGTGGGCCAGCGTGTCATCGCCAATCTGCTCGGCGTACCGGCCCCGGGCGTGCCGGAAAGCGACAAGCCATTCGTCCTGGTCGCCCCTGACCTGTCCCCGGCCGACACCTCCAGCTTGGACATGACCAAGGTGCTGGCCATCGTCACCATCGAGGGCGGTCCGACCAGCCATACCGCCATTCTGGCCCGGTCCAGGGGGATCGTCGCTGTCGTAGGCGCCCAGGACGCAGCAGGGCTATCCGACGGACAGACGGTCATCGTCGATGCCGCAGCCGGTAAGGTGACGGCCGATCCCACCTCGGAACAGATCGAGAAGGCTGAGCAGGCCCGTCGTGAGGCTGATCAGGCTAAGGCTTTGCGAGGCCGTCCCGGTCAGCTCAAGGATGGAGTCAAGATCCCTCTCCTGGCCAATGTCGGCAAGCCTGCGGATGCTGATCCGGCCCTGGAGTATGGAGCCGAGGGCGTCGGACTCTTCCGCTCGGAGTTCCTCTTCCTGGGCAACGAGCAGGCGCCCGGCGTCGAGGAGCAGGCCAAGGCCTACCGTGCTCTTCTTGAACGTTTCCCCGGCCGCAAGGTGGTCATTCGCCTGCTGGATGCCGGCGCTGACAAGCCGCTGCCCTTCCTGACCCAGGCCGACGAGCCCAATCCCGCCCTGGGGCTGCGTGGTCTGCGCACGCTGAAGGTCCACAGTCAGGTCCTGGAGGATCAGCTGGAGGCCTTGGCCCGGGCCGATGCCGAGACCGATGCTGACCTGTGGGTCATGGCGCCCATGGTTGCCGACGAGCACGAGGCCGACTACTTCGTCCGTCTGGGCAAGAGCAAGGGGCTCAAGCGCGTGGGCGTCATGGCCGAGGTTCCCTCGATCGCCTTGATGGCCGACAAGGTGGCCAAGGTGGCCGATTTCGTCAGCATCGGCACCAACGATCTGACCCAGTACACGCTGGCCGCCGACCGCACACTGGGTTCGGTCGCCTCCTATCAGACCGCCTGGCATCCTGCCGTCCTGAGGGCCATCAAGCTCATCGCTGACGCCGGTCAGGCCAACAACATGCCTGTCGGAGTCTGCGGTGAGGCTGCTGCCGATCCGGACCTGGCCGTGGTTCTGGCGGGCATCGGCGTGACCAGCCTGTCCATGACGCCGGTCGCCCTGGATGATGTCCGCGCCGAGCTGGCCAAGCACACCATGGACGAGGCCAAGGCGCTGGCCGCCAGGGCTCTGGACGGAGAGTTCTATCATCCCCAGGGGTGGTGAGCAGTCGGCCGGATTCACACAAATCCACCGGATCCGGTGCAATCGAGCAAGTCAAACAGCACGAGCAAGGAGCAGACATGACGGATTTCCAAGCCTTCCTTCCCGACACATCCTTTGCCCTGGATGTACCGGCGACTGACTGGCGGGATGCCATCCGCAAGGCGGGCGATAGGCTGGTGGCCTCCGGGTTCACCACCGATGCCTACACGGATCAGATGATCGAGACCGTCGAGAAGATGGGTCCCTACATTGTTATCGCCCCCGGTCTGGCTCTGGCCCATTCCCGCCCTAGCGAGGCGGTCCTGGGAACCGGCCTGAGCTGGGTAAGGCTGTCCACGCCTGTCGAGTTCGGCAACAAGGCCAACGATCCGGTCTCCCTGGTGATCGGTCTGGCCGGGCGGGATGAGCAGGAGCACCTGCAGGTGATGTCCGCCATCGCCGGTGCGCTGACCGACGCGAAAAAGACTCAGCAGCTGGCCAAGGCCGGCACCCCTGGCGAGGTCCGCACCATTCTTCAATCGTGAACAAGAAGCAGTAAGAGCAAATAAGGAACAAAGGAGCAACTCATGGATATTCTCTGCGTATGCGGCAACGGCATCGGCACCTCGGTCCTACTCAAGGTCAACGTCGAGCAGGTGGCATCGGAGCTGGGCATGGATGTGACTGTGACCACCTCCGACGCAGGTAGCGCCAAGGGCACGGCCAACATGAACGACCTGGTGTTGACCTCACCTCAGCTGGCACCCGAGCTGGAGGGGACCACCACCCCGGTCGAGACCGTCCAGAATTTCATGGACAAGGACGAGATCAAGGGCATCCTGGAGCAGTACGCCGACTGATGCGCCCGGCGGGCATTCATCATCGCCAGGCCGATGGGACGCCCGCTCTTTCGAGTTGAGAACAAGAGAGAAATAGTAAGGACAAATAATGAATGTCTTCCTTGCGGTGCTGAACTTCATCAGCCAGGAGATTCTGAATGTGCCCGCCTATCTGATCGGCATTGTGGCGGCTATCGGCCTGATCGCCCTGAAACGGAGCGCGGGCCAGGTCATCTCGGGTGCCCTCAAGGCGGCCATGGGCTATCTGATTCTAGGCGCCGGCGCCACTGTGGTGACCAACGCCCTGGATCCCTTCGGCAAGCTGGTCTTCAAGGCCACTGGCGCCCACGGGGTCGTCCCCACCAACGAGGTGATCGTGGCCCAGGCCTCCAGCCAATTCGGCGCGGCCTCTGCCTACATCATCGTGCTCAGCTTCATCGTCATGATCCTGCTGGCACGGTTCACCCCACTCAAGTACGTCTTCCTGACCGGTCACCATATGGTCTTCATGTCCACCCTGCTGGCCCTGGTCCTTTCGATCGGGTTCGGCAAGGGCAACAACCTGCTCATCGTACTGATCGGCTCCCTGCTGATGGGCGTGATCATGGTGGCCATGCCAGCCTTCGCCCAGCCATACATGAACCGGGTGACCGGCAGCGACAAGCTGTCCATCGGCCATTTCAACACCTTGGGCTACGTGGTCTCGGGCGCGGTCGGCAGCGCTGTGGGCAAGAAGTCGCGTTCCACCGAGGACATCGACTTCCCCAAGGGGCTGAGCTTCCTGCGTGATTCCATGGTCTCCACCACCCTGCTCATGGTCGTCCTCTACCTGGTCTTCGCTGTCTGGACCGCTTTTGTGGTGCCGGCCAAGGCCGCCTTCGCCGTCTTCCCCACCCACCCGGCCAACTGGGGAGCCTTCTTCATGGCCGCTTTCGCCCAGGCCTTGCAGTTCGGCATCGGTGTGAGCATCATCCTCTACGGCGTCCGCATCATCCTGGGCGAGCTGGTACCCGCCTTCCAGGGCATCGCCAACAAGGTGGTCCCCGGCGCCCGTCCTGCCCTGGACATCCCCATTGTCTTCCCCTACGGTGCCAACGCATCCCTGATCGGCTTCCTGTCCTCCTTCGCCGGTGGTCTGGTGGCTCTGGTCATCATCGCCGTCTGGCTTGGGCCCGTCTGGGGTCTGGCCCTGATCCTGCCGGGCATGGTGCCCCACTTCTTCGATGGCGGCGGTGCCGGCGTCTTCGGCAATGCGACAGGCGGCCGTATCGGGGCTGTGGTCGGCGGCTTCATCAATGGTCTGCTGATCACCTTCCTGCCGGCCATCCTGATGACGGTTCTGGGCAGCTTCGGCCTGTCCAATGCCACCTTCGGCGATGCGGACTTCGCCTGGTACGGCACCGTGGTCGGCAAGCTGGCCCAGTTGGGTATCCCTGCCGGGGCCGTGGTCCTGGTGGTCCTGGCTGTGGTGATCTTCGCCCTGGCCTGGATCTGGCAGGTCAAGGTGGTCAACACCGGATGGATGCCTGCCACCAAGCATGCTGAGTTCATCGCCAGTGTCGAGGCTGAAGAGAAGGAGGCCAAGGCTCAGGCTCGTGCAGCCGCCAAGGCCGCCCGTGCCCAGGCCAAGGCCACCGAGGCTGCCAAGGCCACCGAGGCTGCCAAGGCCGAGTAGGCATGTGCAAGCGCGCCCTACAGGCGCCAGGAGAGAGGTCCTGTTGATTCCTTTCTCCAGTCCGACCTAGAGCCGCCCGGATCATTTCCACTTGGAAGGGTCCGGGCGGCTCTTCCACTTTTTGCGCAGGTTGGTGTGCTTGATCATCTCAAATATCTTCCACTGATGAACTTGACCCCGTCACTGGAGCGGGCGAGAATCGAACCATGAGGATTATCACAGATTTCGGCACCATTCCCGATCGGTACGCCAAGCGCGCCCCGCAGTCCCTCACGCGCAAGGGACGTCCTGTAGTCTCCTTCCCCTTCCGGCTTGAGGATGTACCGCGGGAGGCTCGCTATCTGCATTGGATGCTGGTGGATCCTGATTCCGTGCCCGTGTGCGGCTTCCCATGGATCCACTGGTCACTGGCCAACCTGCCCATCGAGGCCTTGCATGCCCTGCAGCCTGAGGGAAACGAAAGCACCGTTCTGGCGATTCCGGAGGACTTCTCAAGAAATCTGCCCAATCTGATCCCCGGCGTGCCCCAGGGCCGGACATCGGCTGCCTCACCCTTGGTCATGGAGGAGGAGATCGCCGACGATCCTGCCGTGCTCATGCGCTACAACGGCCCCACCCCTCCCGATCGGGTTCACGACTATGTGCTGTCGGTCTGGGCCACAAAGGAGGCTCTGCCGAATCTGGAGGAGGGGTTCTGGCTGAACGCCCTGGTTCATGCCGTTCATTCCGCCCAACCTGTGGTCGCGGCGGCCCGTGCCTGGCTGCCAGCTGATGCCTGAGCGCCTGGCTTAACGGACGCATCTGCTGGTATTGGGACGGTCTAGCACTAGAGTGAGGCCATGCCCAAAGTGCGCAGATGGCCGTCATCCCTGCCTGTGCACGCAGTCGGTTGGAACGGCATCCTCCGGCATTCGGACTGGTGATGACAGTTGACCGCAATCAGACAAAGGAAGACGCTTATATGCCCTGCACCACGCTTCTGATAGGTAAGCATGCCAGTTACGACGGATCCACCATCATCGCCCGAAATGAGGATTCAGCCAACGGGGAGTTCCGTCCCAAGCGCTTCGTTCTGGTCACTCCCGATCAGCAGCCACGGCACTACCGCAGCGTGATCAGCCACTTGGAGATGGATCTGCCCGAGGATCCCATGCGCTACACCTCGGTGCCCAATGCTGTGCTCGACCAAGGACTATGGGCCGAAGCGGGCGTCAACAGTGCCAACGTGGCCATGTCAGCCACTGAGACCATCACCACCAATGAGCGTGTTCTGGGTGCCGATCCGTTGGTGGAACTCACCCCCGCCCAGGGCCGTCCGGGTGATGAAGGCTACCTGGACGAGGTACCCGGAGGCATCGGCGAGGAAGACCTGGTCACCATTGTTCTGCCCTATATCCGCTCGGCGCGGGAGGGTGTCCTGCGGCTGGGCTCCCTGCTGGAGCGTTACGGCACCTATGAGATGAACGGCATTGCCTTCAGTGATGTGGACGAGATCTGGTGGATGGAAACCATAGGCGGCCATCACTGGATCGCCAAGCGGGTGCCCGATGACTCTTATGTGACCATGCCCAACCAGCTGGGCATTGACGAGTTCGATCTGGACGATGCTTTCGGAGATCAAACCGACCACCTCTGCTCGGCCGACCTGCGGGAGTTCATCGCCGACAACCACCTGAATCTTGCCGTGGAGTCGGCCTCGCCCTTCAATCCGCGTGATGCCTTCGGATCCCATAGCGATTCGGATCATGTATACAACACCCCCCGGGCTTGGTATATGCAGCGTTTCCTCAACCCCTATGACGAGATCTGGGACGGACCGGATGCTGATCATGCCCCCACCAGTGACAACATCCCCTGGTGCCGCCAGCCCGAGCGGCTGATTACCGTGGAAGACGTCAAGTATCTGCTCAGCTCCCACTACCAGGGCACGCCATACGATCCCTATGGGCGGACCGGCGACGAGCACACCAAGGGGCTCTACCGGCCCATCGGCATCAACCGCAACGACCAGCTGGCCCTGATCCAGCTGCGCCCCTACCGGCCTGAATCCTGCCGGGCCATCCAGTGGATGTCCTACGGGTCCAACGCCTTCAACGCTCTGGTTCCCTTCTATGCCAATGTGGATCGGACGCCCGACTATCTGGCCAACGCCACTGACCGGGTCTCCACTGACAGCCTCTACTGGTCCGACCGGTTGATCGCGGCCCTGTGTGATTCCGAATTCGCAGGCACCTCGGCGGCCGTCGAGCGTTACCAGCAGAGCATGGGAGGCGAGGGCCACCGGCTGATCGCCGCCGCTGACGAGCAGGTGGCACGGCTGGAGGGCGCTGACCAAGGTACCGACAACGCCGAGGTGCGCCAGGTGCTGGAGGCCGCCAACCAGGACATGGCCGACCGTCTGCGCAAGGAAACCGATGATCTGCTTGGCCAGGTGCTGTATACCGTCAGCATGGGCATGCGCAACGGCTACCACCTGTCCGACAACTGAGCCATCCGAATCTACAAGGACCGCAAAAGAAGGAGAGCCCCATGACCGACTTTGACGATTACGTCAGGCCATACGGCCTGTTTGACAAGATCGATGCCTTCGGCTACTTGAAGGATCTGCAGGAGCATCCGGATATGCCGCGCAAGCATGGCCGGGTGCTGCTGGTCACCGCAGATACCCCGCTCAAGGCATCACGTGGTGAGGGCAAGACCACGACTACCATCGCCCTGATTGACGCCTTGCGCGCCCAGGGAGTGGATGCCGCAGCCGTCCTGCGTCAACCCAGCATGGGCATTACCGCAGCCGGGTCCAAGGGTGGCGCCTCCGGTGGTGGCAAGTCTTCGCTGACGCATCCTGAGCTGGTGGACTGGGGTTTGTGCGGGGAGATGGCGGCTATCGAATCCGCACAGAACCTGTTGGTCTCCTTTGCGGAGAAGGCTGTGGACGAGGGCCGGCTGGACACCGTCCTGGTGCCCCGGGTCAGCGAGGTGCCTTCACGGTCCTTGCGGCAGATCACCGTGGACCGAGGCAAGGGCGATCTGCCCGAGCGGACCGTGCTGACCCCAACCTGCGAGCTCATGCAGATCGTCGTGCTCTCCCGGAGCATGGAGGAGATCGAACGGCGTGTGGCGGCCATGGTCGCGGGGACCCTGGATGGTCAACCGGTCACTTTTGGTGAGTTTGTGGAACTGTGGCGCATCACCGGCATCCTGACCGATGCGGTCAAGCCTGCCTTCACTCAGACCTTGGAGGGTTCACCGGTCTATGTGCATGGCGGGCCTTTCGCCAACGTCTCCATCGGCATCCCCAGCCTGGTGTCCGTGGAGATGGCCTGCGCCCGGCACGACGTGGTCGTCGTCGAGGCCGGTTATGGAGCTGATGCCGGTGCCCAGAAGTGGCTGGACATCGCCGCCCGTGAGTATGGGGCCCAATGGCCTGCCGCCGCGGTGGTCGTCACCCGTGCCACCACCTGGCGGGACGATCCCAAGCTGAGCTGGCGCTATCCCTTCCATGTGCATCGTCTGGAGGGACTAGGCATCCCCACCTTCCCACTGATCAACCTCTGGGAGGGCGAGGACGACCAAGTTGATTCCTTGCGGGAGACCGCCGACGGTCTGGGCTTCCGCAGGCCCATTGCGGGCAACCTCTTCCGTGACGGAGGCAAGGCCCTTGAGCCTCAGTTGGACGATCTGATCAAGGCCCTGCAGGAGCCTGCGAAGGGCCGGGCGGATACGGCCAGCCTGCATGATATGTCCGTGCCGGATCGGATTCGCTGGATCGCCCAGAGTGCCTACGGTGTGCCGGCTGATCGGGTTATTGAGCGTGAGGGCTTCCAGGACAGCCTCCAGTCGGCCTCCGACCTCTGCAACAAGGCAGGCATCTCTCTCGAGGATCTGGTGGTGGTGGCGGTCAAGTCGCCGGCCACCATGACCGACGATGACCGGGCCGACCAGGACAAGCGCACAGTTACTCTGAAGAAGGTTGAGGCCCATACGGGGGCCGGTCTCCTGCAGGTGAACCTGACCACCTCCCTGACCACGCCCATGCCCAAGATCGTCTGAGCGGGCTATACATGGGTTCTGCAGACCTGTGACGCGCCGTGTTGCGGGTCTGGAGAAACCGTGTATAGTATCTACTTGGCTCTTGAAAGTGCCCTGCCCCTATAGCTCAGTTGGCTAG